>NZ_JAIQXV010000003.1:300000-418524 GCF_020166415.1 Deinococcus multiflagellatus | reverse complement strand
AGCCGCACACCCTGGCTGGTCGGGGCCGTCTCCGGGTGGTCCCGGTCTCCCGGGAGCCACCGCCTGCCGCCCGCTTCAGGCGCTACAGTGCAGCTCTGTGAAGCGCACTGCTGTCCTGCTGCCTGTGATCCTGGCCGGCCTGCTGCTGGGCGCCCTGGGGCCGGCCCGCGCCGCCAGCCTGCCGCATGGTGCGGGCATGCCCACGGCGCCTGCAGCGTCCGCCTGGATCACCCTGGGCCGCGCCGACGCGCCGTCACTGCTGCAGACCCCGCCCAGTTGCTCGCTGCGGCCCTGCGCGCTGGTGGTGGTGTCGCACCCGCGCGGGCAAACCGCCGAGCGCCTGCGCGACAGCCCGCAGATGACGGTGCTGACGGGCGCCCTGCTGCGCGCGGGCTTTGCTGTGCTGCTCAGCAGTGACGGCGGGCCCACCACCTGGGGCAGCCCGGCGGCGCTGGCCGAACTGGGCGCGGTGCACCACGCGGCCACACGCCTGTTCCCCTGGAACGGCCAGACCTTCGCCCTGGGCCTGAGCATGGGCGGCCTGATGGCCCTGCGCACGGCCCTGCCCGGTTCGCCGTACCCGGTGCGCGCCGTGGCCCTCATAGACGCCTGGGTGGACCTGGAGCAGGCCTACGGCACGGCCCTGAGCCGCCGCCAGGAGATTCAGGCGGCCTACGCCCTGGGCGGCCCACCCGGGCCGCGCCTGAATCCGCTGGCCGCCGCCGCTGTGGCCCCGCGTCAGGCGCTGTTTGCGGTGGCCAGCCCGGACGATCAGACGGTGCCGCAGGCCACCAATGCGGCCCGGCTGCTGGCGGTGTTTGGCCGCCCCGACAGCGTGCTGGTGCAGCTGGGCGGCGCGCATCTGGGCGCCAACCGCTTTACCCCGGAACTGGGCGCGCGCCTCGCCGCCTTTTTCGAGGCCCAGGGCCGCACCCCACTGCCGCCCACCGACCTGGGCCGCCGCTGAGGGCCGGTGGAGCATGAAGCGGAGAGGATGGCCTGGAACGTCATTGCCCCTGGGCTGGGCGAGCCGGCCCAGGACCAGCCAGACCAGGCCACAAGCCGCCCAAGCTGCTGTCTCTCCCGCCGCGCCTCACGCCTTCCCGCTGGGCCAACCAGCGCCGCTGTCGCCTTCCTCTCCCCTGCCGCCGCATGAGCCGCTGATGGCCTCCAGCACGGGTGCGCCCCGGGCGCGAGTGTGAAAGACTGGGCACCAGTGAACGTGTTCCGCTTTTCATCTGCGCCCCCAACCCGCTGGCAAGGCGCCGGTCTGCCAAGTTCTGCTCTTCCGCCTCTGCCGGCGGCTGCAGCGGCCGGGCCTGGGCCGCGCGCATGAGCGCCGACCTCTCGGCCGAATTGCAGGCCCGCGAAGCGCTGACCGAGCATGGCGGCGTGCGCGGCGAGCGGGCCCTGTGGCGCGGACAGACCGTGTTCGTCAAGACCCTGCTGAGTGACAGCCCCGACCTGCAGGCGCGCTTTTTGCATGAAGGGCAGGTGGCGAGCCGGGTGGCCTGCCCGCTGATCGTCTCGCCTCTACTGTGCACGGCCCGGCATCTGCTGTTTCCCTTCGTACCGGGCGGCACCCTGCGCGAGCGCCTGGACCTGGGCGGGCCGCTGGGCGCAGACGAGGCCACCCAGGTCACGGCCGGGGTGCTGATGGCCGCCGCGCACCTGCACGCGCGTGGGGTCACGCACCAGGACCTCAAGCCGGAAAACGTGCTGCTGGCGGGCGGCGAGCCCAGCGCCCAGAGCGTGCGCGTGATCGACTTCGGCATGAGCCACGCCCGGGACCTGCCGCTGGATATTCACAGCGGCACGCGCATGGGCACCCCGCACTTCATGGCCCCGGAACAGTTTCTGGGCCTGCGCGGCGAGCCCCGCAGCGACCTGTACTCGGCGGGCGTGCTGCTGTTCGACTGTCTGGCGGGCGCCCCCCCCTACGAGGACGCCCTGGGCTGGCTGGCCGGCATTCATGACCGCCGCGCGGCGCTGCCCGGCCCGGCGGCCTTGCATGGCCTGCTGCGCGCCGCCCTGGGCCGCGACCCGGACGACCGCCCAGCCAGCGCCCGGCAGATGCTGCGCGACCTGCAAGCGGCGCGCGCCGAACTGGGCCTGCCCCCCGTGCCGGAGGACCTGTGCCCCTGATCGTCTTTACCGGGCACCCCTTTCTGGCCGAGGAAACCCTGCAGGCCACCCTGCGCGCCCGGGGCCTGGATCCGCGCACCCTGCCCCGGCTGGGCGGCGACGACGTGACCCTGGACACGCTGGGGCCCCACCTGAGCCCCGGCCTCTTTGGCGACGGCGGCGTGATCGTGGACCTCAGCGGGGTCAAGCCGGACAAGGCGCTGCTCGAAGCCCTGGCCGGGGCGCCCGTCACGGTGGCGCTGCTGGACGAGGCCCCGCCCGCCACCCGCCAGAAGCTGTACAGCGCCCGGGGTGAGGTGGTGGCCTCGGCCGCGCCCACCAAGCCCGGCGACGTGACCGGGTGGGTGGTGGGCCGCGCCCGCGCCCAGAAACTGCCGCTGGACAAGGCCGCCAGCGCCTATCTGGCCGAGGTGTTTGGCCCGGACCTCGCCGGGAT
Organism: Deinococcus multiflagellatus; assembly: GCF_020166415.1. Classification (NCBI taxonomy): domain Bacteria; kingdom Thermotogati; phylum Deinococcota; class Deinococci; order Deinococcales; family Deinococcaceae; genus Deinococcus; species Deinococcus multiflagellatus. The sequence goes on along the minus strand of NZ_JAIQXV010000003.1, from coordinate 415,943 downwards.
TGCGGGCGAGCTGAACAAGCTGGCCCTGCTGGACGGCCCCCTGACCCGCGAGGTCGTGGCGGGCGTGGTGGGCCGCGAGCCGCCCGGCGACAGCTTTGCCATGCTGGGGGCCGCCACCACCGGCCGCACCGGCGAGGCAGTCACGCAGCTGCGGCGCCTGCTGTCGGGCGGCGAGGACCCCTTCAAACTGCTGGGGGCGGTGGTGTGGCAATACAGCCTGGTGGCGCGCTGCGTGGCCCTGCAGCAGGAAGAGGGCCGGGTGACCGAACAGGCCGCCGCCCAGCGCCTGGGGGTCAAGCCCTACCCGGCCAAAAAGGCGCTGGAGGTGGCCCGCCGCCTGAACGAAGCGAAAATCCGCGTGCACCTGGAGCGCATTCTGGGCGCCGACCTCGCCATGAAGCGCGGCCAGGACCCCGCCACCGTGCTGGAACGTCTGATCGTGGGCCTAAGCCTGTAAGTCGGCAGCCAACCAGGGAAAGGTGCAGGGCGGCGCGGACAAAGACACGCGGCGGAATGCCCGGCATAGGGCTGGAGCAGTGCCAGAGGCAGGACCCCTCCCATTCTTGCCCAGCGGGTCCAGGGAAGGACGGCCAGTTGTCTGAAGAGGACGCAAGGGGCCAGCGCGCAGATCGCTGGCCCTTTCCTGCTGGTCTGTTCCTGCGGCGACGCCAGGAACACCCACAGCCTGTTCCTGGCTTGTTCCACCCCCCTGGCTAAGGTCGGTGCAGCTTCACCAGACCCCTGCGCCGGCCCACCTGCGCTCCAGAGCGGAGCAGCAGCGCGGCGCAGCCGGAGGATTCCCATGAAAAAAGTCGTTGTGCTCGCCGCTCTGCTGCTGTCCGGTTCCGCGTTCGCTTCCTACCAGTCCTGGGCGGGCGGCGCGCCCAAACGCACGGCGCTGCCCGTCACCGCCAGCGTGGTCGAGGCCGAACCCGAAGCGCCCGGTGTCATCACGCGCCCCGGGGGTCGCCACAGGGCCCCCAGCACCGAGGCCGGCGAGGGGGCGACCACTCAGGGCAACATCACCGCCATCTGAGCCGGGAATCGAGGGGGCGACGACCAGGAGAGTCGCCCCCTACCTCCTGCCCCCTTCCTTCTTCTCTTCAGGAGTGGTCCTTTGAACATGTGCCGTTTGTTGACTTTTGTGCTGCTGGGGGCGGGCGCCCTCGTGTCGTGCAGCCAGACCGCCCCGCTGCCGGCCATGCCGGAACTGGCGGCCAGCACCCGCCTTCAGGCCCAGGCCATCAGCAGCCGCGCCGAGATCGTGGAGCGCGCCAAGGCCTGGGTGGCCGCCCACGTGCCCTACAGCCAGACCTCGCTGTACCAGGGCTACCGCCAGGACTGCTCGGGCATGGTGAGCATGGCCTGGGGCCTGAGCACCGCCGGCACCTGGGGCGGGCCCAACACCGCCACGCTGCCGGCCTACGCCGACAAGATCGGCTATGACGACCTGCAGCCCGGCGACGCCGTGAACAACCCCCGCACGGGCAACGACGGCCATGTGGTGCTGTTCGTGGGCTGGCGCACCGCCGCCGACGCCACCAAGCCCAACGACCGCATGTTCGTGGCCTACGAGGAAAACGGTTCAGCAGGCAAGGCCATCCGCTCGGAGCGGACGCTGCGCAAGCTGGCAGGTGGCCGCTACACGATTGTGGAATACGGCGGCGAGTACGACCTGCTGCGCTCCAAAGCCGTGGCCGCGCCCCAGCCGCCGGCCCCGCTGCCCACCGTGACCCACAGCGGCAACGGCGACCTGACCGGCGGCGAGGGCCTGATGGCCACCAACGATTCGGTATATTCCCTGAACGGCCAGCACCGCCTGACCATGCAGGCCGACGGCAACCTCGTGGTGTACAGCCCCGGCGTGAGCCCGCGCGTGGTGCCCACCGGCACCTACGGCAAGCCGGTGCACCGACTGGTCATGCAGGGAGACGGCAATCTGGTAATTTACGGCACCGGGAACCAGGCCCTGTGGCACACCGGCACCCAGGGCCGCACGGGGGTGTGGCTGGCCATTGAGAACGACGGCAGCCTGCTGCTGCGCCAGGGGTCGCAGGTGCTGTGGAGTAACCGCCCGGCCGGGACACCGCCGCCCCCGCCTCCGCCACCCCCTGGCCGCCACGACGGCGACGACCTGCTGACGGGCGGCGAGGGCATGACCGCCACCGACGACTGCATCAGCTCGAGCGACGGCCGGTACCACCTGTGCTTTCAGGGGGACGGCAACCTCGTGCTGTACGGGCCGGCGGGCGCCCTGTGGACCACCAACACCGCCGGGCGCGGGCATCAGCTGCGGATGCAGAGCGACGGTAACGTGGTGATGGTCAACGCCAGCAACCAGAAGATCTGGGAAACGGGCACGGGCGGATACCCGGGCGCCGCCCTGGCCGTGCAGGTGGATGGCAATCTGGTCGTGTACCACAATGGCAACGTGATCTGGCAGCGGTAAGACAGCTGTGGGGCCGCTGCGGCTGATGCAGCGGCCCCCAGTCTCCTCTACTTCAGGCCAGAGAGCACGGTGTACAGGTTCGCCACCTGCTGCCCGGTGGCGACCAGCTGCGCCTCACCGTCCACCAGGGTGGCGCGGGCGGACAACAGGAAGGTGGTCAGCGCCGCCAAACCCTCGCGCCGGGCCGCTTCGCTCTCCGGGGCGTCCCAGGCACCCTCAGACAGGGTCTGGCGCAGGGTGGACAGCACCGATCCGGGCAGGCGGCTGAGCGTGCTGCGTGCGTTCATCGTGCCGCCATCGGGCACGATGATGACCCCGGAGTCGGGTTTGAAAGGCTGGGCGGAGTGCAGCTGGTCCAGGGCCGCGCGGTAGCTGAGCCCCTGACCGCACTGGGGTGGGCAGACGGTGATGGCACTGGCCTGCAGAGCCGGGGGCGCCGAGGCCTCAGGGCCCGGGGTCTGGGGGGCCTGATCGGCACAGGCAGAGAGGCTCAGGGCAAGGGCCAGCCACAGCGCGGGGTTCTTGATGGTCATGTTCACTCCTTTGGGGACTGCCGGGTTCGGCCGGGCTCGGGGTTACCTTGCCGCGCGGGCAGGGACAAGACAGGAACAAAGCCGCCCAGGCACACGGGCCTTCATACGGCTTCCGGATGATCCGTTCCAGCCCCTCCGCGTCGCTTCGGTGCTTCCACACCTCTCCGTCACCGTTTTTCCTCCTCTGCTGCGCAACTCTGCGAGTCCCTCTGGTCGGTTCATCAGTTCTTCCATAACTGATAAACCGGAATCCTTGTCACACCTGGGCCAGGGAAAATCCAGGCTCGTCACCCACCTCGTCGCGCAGGCGCTGGGCGTAGTGGGCGTAGGCTCGGGCGGCGGCCGCGTGTTCCCCCAGAGCCCGGTGCGCGCGCAGCAGACCGCGCTGGGCCCCCTCATGCAGCGGCTCCAGCGCGGCGGCGCGGCCGTAAGCCCACAGCGCCAGTTCCGGGTCGCTGGTCTGGGCCCACTCACCCAGCGCCAGGGCGGCGGCCAGGGTATCGCCGGCCACCTCGGCCCGCCGCGCCTGCACCCACTCGGCCTCCTGCTGGGGCAGGAAGGGCCCGCCGTAGGCCTCCAGGGCGCGGCGCAGATCGGCAGGGTCGCCGCTGCGCAGGGCCCAGCGCGCCAGCGTGCAGTCCAGCGCCACGGTCAAGCGCGCCGACAGCTGATACACCCCTTGTTCAAAGGGCAGGGGATTAAAGTCCACCGCCGGGTGGGCCGCCAGCGCGCAGCGCAGTTGCCGGGCCGCCACCCGGAAATGCTCGCCGTGGCGCCGCTCGGCCGAGCCGTCCCACAGGGCGTTCACCAGTTGCTCGCGGGTGCTGGGGCCATGCAGCGCCAGCCACACCAGAATCTCGCCGGAGCGCATGCGCGGCAGGCGCAACCGCTGGCCGCCCAGGCTGACCTGCAGGCGGCCCAGGGTCTGCACCTCCAGGGTCAGCGCGGGCTGTTCCGGGGGGCTGACCTGAGGCGCGGGGGCAGCCTCGCCCAACCAGCCGCGCGCCGCGCAGGCCTGCAGCAGGTGGGGAAGTTCGTCCACATCGGCGCGCAGCAGCCCCCCATGAGGTAACGCCTGGACGTGGCGGCGCAGCGGGGCCAATTGGGCGTCCGACAGGGTGCCAGCGCGCGCCGAGCGCTCCGCGAGGTAAGCCAGGGCCCGCTCCCGCACCCCCAGCGCCGCACGGGCCTGCGCCGCCGCCTCAAAGTGCGCCCCGGCGGCCTGGGTGTCCCCCTGCGCCCAGGCGAACAGGCCCTCGCACAGCGCCAGCTGCTGCGCCGATTCACTGGCCCCGTGTGCCGAGAGATGCCGCGCCCAGTCCAGGGCCTCCTCGGCGCGCGCGCGGTGACCGCTGCGCCGCGCCGCTTCGGCCAGCCCCGGCCACAGCAGGGGCGGCAGGGTGTCAAGTTTGAACGCGGCGCAGCCTTCCAGCGCCTCTTCGTACAGCGGCAGCGCCTCGGCAAAGCGGCCCAGGGCGCGGTAAAGGTCGGCCACCGTGCCCTGCAGCAGGGGCACGATCACGCCGCCGTCCTGCCGGGCCTGGGCCAGGGCCTCCAGCGCCAGTGCCAGTCCTTCTTCGGGTCGCCCCTGTGCCTGCAGCAGACAGGCCAGATCGTTCTGCAGGGGCAGGGCCCGGTGGGGCATTCCCAGGGCGGCGTACACTTCCAGGCCCCGGCGCAGGGTGCGTTCACTGTCCAGGGGCTGGCCCAGGGCCACGTAAGCAGTCTTCACCAAGGTCAGAGCCCCGCCCAGTTCCACGAGGTCATCCTCGGCTTCGGCCTGGGCCGCAGCCCCCTGGGCTTCGACCAACCCGGACTCAATCTGCCCGGTGCCCAGCAGCGCGCTGGCCCGCAGGCGGCGCAGGGACAGCGTGGACTCGCCGGGACCCGCCAGGGCCAGCCCTTCCTCGGCCAGGGCCAGCTGCTCGGCAAAGCGGCCCGCACGCCCCGCCAGCGTGGCCAGGGCAAACAGCAGCCGCCGGTCGCGGTGGCCTTCCGCCCGCAGGGCCCGCAGCAGGGCCTCGCCGCGTGCGGCCTCCCCTGTTTCCAGCAGGGCCTGCCCCCAGGCCCGCCGCAGCTGGGGCGACAGTCGCTCTTCGGGCAGCTGCTCGATCACCTGCCGCACCAGCCTGGCTTCCCAGCGCCGCTCGTAGCGCGCCACCAGCGCTTCGGCCAGGGCCAGCGCCCTGTCCAGGTCGTTGGCCTGCAGGTGGTGGCCTAGGGCGCGCAGAGGGTCCCCGTCGGCTTCGGCCTGCTGACCAGCGGCGCGGTGCAGCTGGGCGTGGCGTTCTGGGCGCTGGCGCAACTCCTGTTCCAACACCCGGCGCACCACCCCGTGAGGCCGCGCCGCCCCGCCCGGCAGCGGGGTCAGGGGCAGGCCCGCACGCCGGGCCTCGCGCAGCCAGCCCGGCGGCAGCGCGGCCCCCAGCTGCGCCAGCTGTTCCTCGCTCCAGACCTCGGCCACCGCGGCTTCGGGCAGGCGGGCGCGCAGCTCTGGCGGCAGGCGGCCGAGCACATCGCGCACCAGATCATCCGGGCTCAGCAGGGGCGCGGCGCCGCTGGCCACCAGCGCCAGCCCGGCGGGCCAGCCTTCCAGGGCGCGCGCCGCTTCCTCTGGGGCCTGCGCGGCCCGGCGACCGGCGAAATACTGCGCGGCTTCCTCGGGACTGAACGCCAGTTCTGCTGGCCCGATCACGCGCGCCGCGCCCGCTGCCAGCAGCCGGGGCAGGGCCACGGGCGGCGCCTCGCACCCACTCAGGAGCAGCCGGTGCCCCTCGCCCAGCGCCGCCACAAAGGCGTCCAGCCAGCGCCCGGCGTTGGCCTGCAGCACGTCTGTGCCGTCCAGAATCAGGTCGAGGTTGCCCTCGGCGCTGTCCAGGGCGCGGGCCAGCCCCTGCGCGCGGGCCGCGGCCGAGCGCTGGGACGGCCGGGCGGCGCGCCAGTGGGTCAGCGGCCCGCCCGGCAAAGCCTGTTCCAGGGCCCCGGCCACCGCCTCTTCCAGCGCGTCGGCCTCGGCTTCGTCGGCCTGCAGGGTCAGCCACGCTGCCGTGCGCGCGGTCTGCCGGGCATGCTGGGCCAGCAGGGTGGTTTTGCCGTACCCGCTGGGGGCCACCAGCGCCAGCAGTTGCACGTCCGGGTCCGCCAGTGCGCGCAGCAGGGCGGGGCGAGGCAACTCACCGCGCAGGGGGCGCGGCACAGCAGGATGGGCAGAAGCGTGCGGCATGGAGGCTTTCCCTGGTGAGGCGCACAGACACCGGCCACCGGGACCTCCAGTGTACTGTGCGGTCAGTCACAAAGTCGTACCGCGCCTGTCGCCGTGGGTGAGCCTGGTGCACAGGCAAGCCCTGGGCGAGCCCGCACAAGGTACAGCGGCGGCCAGGCTTGCCCAGGGGCCACGGCAGGGCACTGCCAATTGCTGGCGCTGGCCGGCCGCTCTCTTTCCCCACCACTTTTCGCTCATAGCGGTCCCCAGATGACCTGAAGGGCGAACCTTTCAAGTCATCTGGGGCGAGCGCAGCGAGTGACCGCCACAGACAGCGGTTGGCGTGGCGCTGAGGGGCGCTTTCCTTCCCTTGGCGGAACGGAGGACCGCTCTCAGGCGGGGGGGGCGGTCTCCTCCGTCTCCACGCGCGTTTCCACCACGATCTCGCTGTTCATGGAGGCGGCCACCGAGCAGTATTTCTCATGGCTGAGGTGCGCGGCGCGGTGCAGGGCCTCTTCTGTAATGCCGGGGCCGCTGGCGATGTGGCGCACGGTGATGTGCGTGTAGCGCTTCGGGGTGGTCTCGGCGCGCTCGCCTTCAACCTCAATGCGGTAGCGCGACAGCGGCGTGCGGCGCTTTTGCATGATCTCCACCACATCGTAGGCGGTGCAGGTGGCCAGGGCACCCAGCAGCGCCTCCATGGGCGAAACCCCCACCTTCACGGCGCTGTTGTCAATCAGGAGCTGGTGGCCGCTCTCGCTCACGCCCAGGTAGCGCTGCTCGCCCAGCCAGGTCACGTTCAGGGTCTTTTTCATGCCTTACGCTAGCGCGCTGCCGGGCCCCGCGTCCGCCAGGGTGTCCAGTTCGGGGTCCTGCAGCGCCGCGTCCTCCAGGCCGGTTTCCTCGTCCTCTTCGGGCAGGGGCAGGCGCACGCGGAAGGTGGCGCCGCCGCCCGGGGTGTCCACCACGTCAATGGTGCCGCCGTGCGCCGTGACCACCTGCTGCGCGATGGTCAGGCCCAGGCCGGCCGAGCCCGCCTCCTTGCCCCGGTAGAACTTGTCGAAGATCTTGGGCTTCACATGGTCCGGGACGCCGGGGCCCTGGTCCACCACCCGCACCTCGACTTCACCGGGGCGCGGCTCGATTTCCAGCCGCACCAGATCGGCGTTGCCCGTCACGCGGATGGCGTTGGTGACCAGATTGACGAACACCTGGGTCAGGCGCCCCGGATCGCCCACGATCTCAAAGGTGCTTTCGGGGGCGGCCACCCCGTAGTCGCGGCCCACCTGCCGCAGCAGCTGGCCCAGGTTCATGAAGTGCATCTCGATGCTCTGCACCAGTTCACCGCGCGACAGCTGCAGCAGGTCGTTGACCAGCCGGGTCATGTTTTCCGCGACACGCTGGGCGTCTTGCAGCACCTGCGAGCCGCCGGCCTCGCGCTCGGCGCGGCGCAGGTAGCCGTGCAGGGCGGTCAGGGGCGTGCGCAGTTCGTGGCTGGTTTCGGCCAGAAAGGTCTTTTGCAGGTTCAGCGCCTCTTCCAGCTGCCGGGCCTGAATTTCCAGGCGCTGGCTCTGGCGCTCGGCGGTGTTGCGCAGCCGCTCCACCTCGTCCAGGCGCGCCCTGAGGTTCTCGTTCAGCGCGCGGATCTCGCGCTCGGCGCGCTCGCGCTGCAACCGGGACTCCACCTCGGCCATAGCGCGGCGGATGCTGCTGGGCAGGCGCTCCAGGCGCTGCTTGAGGATGTAGTCGGTGACCCCCTCACGCAGCGTGTCCACAGCGGTTTCCTCGCCCATGGCGCCGGTCACGATGATAAAGGGCACGTTGGGCCAGCGGGCGTGCGCGGCGCGGTAGGCGCTCAGGCCGTCGTAGCTGGGCAGGGCAAAGTCACTGAGAATCAGGTGGGGAGGCTGGGCCTCCAGCGCGCCCAGAAAGCCGGCCTCGTCCTCCACGCGGGTGATCTGCACCGGCCAGGGCAATTCGCCCTCCACGTGCATGGTGACCAGTTCATGGTCAAGCTCGTTGTCTTCCAGATGCAAGATACACAGGACCCCGCTGGCGCCGGGCAGTTCGGTGCCGGGCAACCCGGGGCTGGGGGCGGCGTCCGTCATGCGCCCGCCCCCAGGGGCAGGGTGACGGTGAAGGTGGCCCCCTCGCCGGGCTGGGCGTCGGCGCTCACGGTGCCGCCGTGGCGCGTGACGATGCGGCGCACATTGGCCAGGCCAATGCCAATGCCCTCAAATTCTTCGGCGCGGTGCAGACGTTGGAACACGCCAAACAGTTTATCCACGTAGCGGGGATCGAAGCCCACGCCGTTGTCACGGACCGCAATGGTCACCTGGTCGCCCTGCGTCTGGGCCGAGACCCAGATGCGCGCCACGTCGCGGCCCCGGGTGTATTTCAGGGCGTTGGACAGCAGGTTGGTAAAGACCAGCTCCAGCAGCGCCTCGTCGCCGTGCACCACGGGCATCACGCCGGGCACGTCCAGGACCACCTCGCGGCCCTGGCGGTCAGGCTCCAGGGCCTTCCAGCTGCCCAGCACGAGGTCGCGCAGGTTCACCGGCACGCGGCGCAACTCCTGACGGCCCATGCGGGAGAAACTCAGCAGGTCGTCAATCAGCTGGCTCATGCGCCCGGCCGACTCGCGGATCACGCCCAGGTAGCGCCCGCCCTTGGGGCTCAGGCCCTCACCCACCTCCTTGGTGAGCAGGTCGGCAAAGCCCACGATGTGCCGCAGCGGCGTGCGCAGGTCGTGGCTGACCGAGTAACTGAAGGCTTCAAGTTCGCGGTTGGCCGCCTCCAGTTCCAGGGTGCGCTGGGCCACGCGCTCTTCAAGGGACTGGTTGAGCTGCTGCAGGTCCGCCTGCGCCGCAAGCACCCGTTCCTGCAGGCGGTCATTGCTGAGGGCCGAGCCAAAGCGCTGCGCGAGTTCCTGGGCCAGATCCGAGTCGCGGTTCGTGATGGGCTGGCGGTACAGCAGCCCCAGCACGCCTTCAAGCTGCCCGCCGCGCCCCATGAGGGGATAGAACAGCGCGCCCGTGGCGCCGGCCCGCAGCAGCGCCGGGTCGCGGTCGGTAAACAGCGGGTCTTCGGTGGCCAGCACCTGCTCGGTGGCCTGGGCCGCAAACGCCTCAAAGGCGGGCGACAGCCACATCGCCCCCGACGAGGACGCCGCCAGCAACCGGGTGGGGCGCACGGTCCACAGGGCGCCGCTGTCCACAAAGCGGCCCAGGCGCGTGAGGGCCGCGCGGTAGCGGTCGGTGGGCAGCTGCGCGCCTTCCTCGCTGCGGGCGGTGAGCTGCTCGGTCACGTCGGCCAGCAGCCGCGCGGCGTTCTCGGCATACACCGAGTCGTCCACATCGGTGCTGGTACCCACCCACTCGATCACGCGGCCCTCGGCGCCCCGCACCGGCAGGCCGCGCGTGACAAAGGTGCGGTAGGTGCCGCCCTCGCCGCGCAGGCGGTGTTCAGCTTCAAACGGCCGCGCGGCGCGCAGCGCGGTGGCCCAGCGCCGGGCGTAGTCCTCGCGGTCATCAGGGTGCAGCAACTGCACAAAGCCGGCGTCGGCCTGCGCCTCGCCCACGTAGGCGTTCCACTGGCGGTTGAAGTACAGCGCCTGCCCGGAAGGGTCGGCCAGCCACACGATCTGCGGCATGCCCTCAATCACGCCCCGGTAACGCTCCTCGTTGCGCTGCGCGAGGCGCTCGGCCTGCAGGCGGTCGTGGATGTCGGTGGCGGTGGTCACCCAGCCGGTCACCCGCCCGCCGTCATCCGAAATGGGCGCCACCTTCAGCACAAACCAGCGCTCACCGCCCGGCAGGCGCAGCCGGGCCTCGGTTTGCGCGCCCTGTTCGCTGGCCACCGCCCCGCGCCACATCTCGGTGTAGGGGGCGCGGTCCTCGGGGTGCAGGTGCTCGCCCAGGTCGCCCGCCCCCAGGGCACTGAGGTGCTGCTGGTTGACAAAACTCACCTCGCCGCTGGGTTCACTCACGCGCACGATATGCGGAATGGCGTTGAGCACGCTGCGCGAGCGCCGCTCCTCGGCCTGCAGGGCGCGCTCGGCCGCCACGCGGTCTGTCACGTCGCGGATCACTTCCAGCAGGCCCAGGCGCTCGCCGCCGGGGTCACGCACCTCAGAGCGCTGGGTTTCGCCGTAAAACTGCGTGCCGTCCCCCCGCACGTAGGGGGTGGTCAGCGCCTGAAAGGTGGCGCGGCTGTCCAGGCGCCGGTCGGCATGCAGCGCCGAGAGCCGCTGGCCCGCCAAGGTGTCGGCCGACACGCCGAACTGGGCACTGAGGGCCGGGTTCACCATGCGGATGCGGCCCTCGGTGTCGGTAAAGGCCGCCGCGTCCTGCATGGCATGAAAGATGGCCTCGAACTCGGCGCGGGCCTGCTCCTGGCGGACGCGGGCCTGGGCCAGCGAGACATTCAGGCCCTCGGCGCGGGCGCGGGCGTCCACCTGCGCCTTGACCAGCAGAAAGGAACACCCGGCAATGAGAAACCCCGTCAGCGCCACCAGGGCCGGAATAAAAGCCGCCAGATCGCGCCCGAACCCCGGCCCAGCCCCAAAGCGCATTTCCCAGTTCTGGCCCACCAGCGCCTGCGTGTTCCGGGCGCGGAAGCTCTGGCCGCGCAGGTCCGGGGGCGCGGCGCTCAGCGGCTGTCCGGCGAGGCGCACGTCCACCAGCAGGCGCCCGCCCTGCAGTGGGGTGAGGTCCTGCAAGAAGCGGTCTGCGCGCACCGCCACGTACAAAAACCCCTGCAAGTCGGCGCGCCGCTCGGGGTCGCGCCACACCGGCAGCATGATCAGAAAGCCGCGCAGCCGCCGGCCCTGCTCGTCGCGCTGCACGAGTTGCGCCACGGCCGTGGCCTGGGCGCGGCCCTGGGCCCGCGCGCCGTCAAAGCCCGCGCGGCGCACCGGCTCGCTGTACATGTCGTAGCCCAGCGCCGCGAGGTTCTGGGCATTCGACGGCCCGATCAGCGCAATCACCGCCCGGTTGGCCTGCGCCGTCTGGGCGGGGCGCACCCGGGCGTCGGGCGCCCCGGCCGCCTGCAACTGCGCCTGCAGCGCGCCGGTGGCCCCCACCGGCACCCACGCCGCGTAGCCCACCGCCTGCACCCCGGGGTAGCGCCCCGGCAGGTCCACACCCTGCACGTAGCGGGCGAACACCGCTTCGCTGACCGGCCGCCCACGGGCCTGCCAGTCGGCGCGGGTGGCTTCGAGCAGCCGCTCATAGACCAGCACGCGGTCACGCAGGGCCTGGGTGTAGACATCCGTTTCGCGCTCAAAGCGGCTGCGCTGCTGCTCGCGGGTAAACACCCACGTCACCAGCGCCATCACCATGGTCAGGATCAACACCAGCGCCATGACCATCACTGGGGCCGAGGCGCGGCGCAGGGCGTTCATGCCGGCACTCCGTCCGCGCCCAGGGCCTCCACAAAGACCGACACGGGCACCTCGGCCCCCGTCCACTGCGCAAAAGCCAGCCGCGCCTGGTGGGCCAGCATGCCCAGGCCGTTTTCGGCTTTCAGGCCCAGGGCGCGGGCGTCGCGCATCAGGCGGGTATCGCGGGGCTTGTACACCATGTCGTACACCAGGGCGTGAGCGGGCAGCCGGGCCAGAAAGGCGGCGTCCAGCGGCGTCTGGTCCGGGGCGTCCAGGCCCGCGCTGCTGGCGTTGATCACCAGCGAGATCTCGGCCCAGGGCACGTCGGCGGCGGGGGCGGCGGCCACCGGGCGGTCAGGCGCCGGAAAGCTCTGGGCCAGCGCCTGGGCCCGCGCCGGGGTGCGGTTCACCACCCAGACCTTCTGTTCGCCCAGCACCAGGGCCGCATACACCGCTGCCCGCGCCGCGCCGCCCGCCCCCAGCACCACTGCCTGCGCGCCCGGTGTCCAGTCAAAGCCCGCGTCGTCCAGTGCGGCCAGCAGCCCTGGGGCGTCGGTGTTGTCGCCGTGCAGGCGCCCGTCGCGGTGCACCACCGTGTTCACCGCGCCAATGGCCCGCGCCGCCGCGCTCAGGTCGTCCAGCAGGGGCAGCGCCGCTTCCTTGTGCGGCAGGCTGAGGTTGGCCCCCAGCACGCCCGGGGCCCGCAGCGAGGCCAAGGCCGCGCCCAACTCGGCCGCCGGGACCCGCCGGGCCTCGTAGGTGCCGCCCAGCCCCGCCGCGTGGAAGGCAGCGGCGTGCATCCGGGGCGAGAGCGAATGGGCGGCGGGGTCAGCAAACAGGTAGGCGTGCAAAGGGGCGGCGGCGTCCGGCACGTTCACGCGCCCAGTCTACTCACCTGGGGCCGGCAGCGGCCCTTTGCCCTCTGCGCCAAGCGGCGCAGAGGAATACTTCATCTGGCGCATTTGGCGGCCAATTGTGCACCCGCACACGTCAGCCCCCCGGGGGCTTTCTCAGAATGAGAGCCGACCCTTGATGCCCCACGCCCCTCTTCCCTTCCCCACGAGCACGGCGGGGAAGGGCTGTGCTTTGGCACGACTGGAGATCATTTGACGCAGCAGCCCCAAGGCGGCGCCACCGCCACCATTACCCTGGAAAGCCCCCGCGAGGCCTACGCGCTGCTGGGCCCCAACGACGCCAACCTGCGCCGCATGCGCGAACTCACCAAGGCCAAACTGGTGGCGCGCGGCGAAACCGTGACCATTACGGGCGACGACGCCGATGTGCAGCAGGGCGAACGCCTTGTGCGCGACGCGCTGGACGTGGTGCGCTCGGGGGGCGAATTGACCCCCGACAGCCTGCTGCGCGCCGCCCGCCTAAGTGGCGAGGGCCGCAGCCTCGCCCAGGAAACCCAGGTCAGCGGCCTGAGCCTGCCGCGCGGCCTGAAGCCCAAAACACCCGGGCAGAAGCTGTACCTGGAAAGCATTGACAAGAGCGACATCACCTTCGGGGTGGGCCCGGCCGGGACCGGCAAGACCTACATGGCGGTGGCCATGGCGGTGCAGGCCCTGAAGGCCAAGAAGGTCAAGCGCATTATCCTCACGCGCCCGGCGGTGGAGGCCGGCGAGAAACTGGGCTTCTTGCCCGGCGACCTGCAGGCCAAGATTGACCCCTACCTGCGCCCGCTGTACGACGCCCTGCAGGACATGCTGGACCAGGAAAAGTTCGAGTCCTACCTGACGAGCGGGGTCATTGAGATTGCGCCGCTGGCCTTTATGCGTGGCCGGGCGCAGCCGCTGACCAGCCAGGTGCTCACGCCTTTGGGCTGGCGCGAGATGGGCAGTCTGGAAGTGGGCGACCATGTCATCGGCTCAGACGGGCGCCCCACGCGCGTGGTGGGCATCTATCCCCAGGGCGACAAGGACGTGTACCGCGTGACCTTCAGCGATGGGGTCAGCGTGGAGTGCTGCGAGGAACACCTGTGGACGGTCCACACGCCCTCGGACAAGCGGCGGGGCCGCCCCGGGCGCGTGCTGGAAACGCGCGAGATGATGGGCAACCTGAAGACGGCCCACCAGCACCGCTACGAAATTCCCCTGCTGAGCGGCCCGGCCTCGTTCCCCGAACAGCCCGTGCCGCTGGAGCCTTACGCCCTGGGCCTGCTGCTGGGGGACGGCTGCACGACCTGCGCCACCACACCCGGTTTTTCCAGCGCCGACCCCGAACTGGTGCAGGCCCTGGAAGTGGCCCTGAACGACCAGGCCCCCGAACCCGTGCTGGCCCTGGCGCACAAAGACCGCTACGACTACACCGTGCGGCATACGGCCGGCGGGCGCGGTGGGCAGCGCATCGCCAACCCCGTGACCACCGCCCTGCGCACCCTGGGGCTGGACGGCAAGACCTCGGCGCAGAAATTCGTGCCCGCCGTGTACAAGCACAATGCGCCGGCCATCCGCCTGGCGGTGCTGCAGGGCCTGCTGGACACGGATGGCGGCCCGGTGACGCAGGCGGGCCGCTCCTGCCGGGTGCAGTACACCACCACCTCGGCCCAGCTGGCCGACGACGTGACCGAACTGGTGCAGTCGCTGGGTGGCGTGGTCCACCGCCGGGTGCGGGCCGCCGAAGGCCGCACCCCGGGGCTGGCGGATGGGCGCCCTGTGGCCTACCGCCACGATGCCCATGTGCTGGACATCCGCCTGCCCGCCGGCGTGGCCCCCTTCCGCCTGAAGCGCAAGGCCGACCGCTACGCCGAACACGGCGGTGGCCGCCCGATGCGCTTTATCACAGCCATAGAGAAGGTGGGGCGCGCGCCCATGCAGTGCATCCGGGTGGCCGCCGAGGACGCGCTGTACGTCACCGAGCACTTTGTCGTGACGCACAACACGCTCAACGACGCCTTTATCATTCTCGACGAAGCCCAGAACACCACGGGCGAGCAGATGAAGATGTTCCTCACCCGTATGGGCTTTTCCAGCAAGGTCGTGGTCACGGGCGACGTGACCCAGATTGACCTGCCCCGCCACATCACCAGTGGTCTGGCGGTGGCCAAGCGGGTGCTCAGCCGCATTGAGGGCATCGCGTGGCACGAATTCACCGAGGTCGACGTGGTGCGCCACCCCCTGGTGGGCCGGATCATCAAGGCCTACGAAGCCGCCGAGGACGCCGAGGAAGACAAACGCGCCGCGCGCCGGGGCGAATTTGCCAGCATTCCGGAGGCGGAAGGCGATCCAGTGCGTTAAAGGGTGACGGTTGATCGTTGATGGAGGGGCCCCGGTTGCTGCGTTGCGCCGGGGTCCTGCCTTTGTTGGGGGCCTGGACGCACCCCAATGACGCTTATGCCGGAGTGTGCCGGGAGCGTCACCAAGTTGCTGCCCTCCGGCCGAGGCACCCCAGCAGACTGAGCCTCTTTTCTGCCGCCCACCCCAGCTTTCTTCCTTGCCGTACACTGGCGCCTGTGATTGACCTGATCGTGCGCAAGACCCCGCCGGCGGGCCTGCGAACGGCCCTGCGGGCCAGCCTGGACGCCGTGATGGGCCATTTTGGGGTGCAGGAGCGCGAGGTCACGGTGGTGCTGGTGGGCGACCGCACCATCCGCGCCCTGAAACGCGAGCACTGGGGCGAGGACGCCGCCACCGACGTGCTGAGTTTTCCCACCTGGGAGCCCGGTGACCCCTTCATGCCGCCGCACCTGGGCGACATTGTGATCAGCCTGGACACCGCCGCGCGGCAGGCGGAGGCCCGCGGGCACAGCCTGACGAGAGAAGTGGCGCTGCTGGCCAGCCACGGCCTGACCCATCTGGTGGGACACGACCACCCCCACGCCGAGGGCCTGGGCTTTGAAGAAGGTGCCACGGGCGAGGACTGGGCGGTGTTTCACGGCGCCTGGGACGCGGCGCGCTCGGCCCTGCCTGCGGGTGTCTGAGCCCCGGCCACAGCGGCCCTCCCCGGAGCGGCCCCCAGAGCGCCCGGCAGGCGGCTCGGCCCTGAGTGGGCGGCGTTTTGTGCGCTCGGCGGGGTACGCCTGGGCGGGGGTAAGGCACGCCTACCGGCACCAGGCCAACTTCCGTATTGAATGCTGGGCGGCCGTGCTCGCACTGGGCCTGGGGCTGGCGCTGCGGGTGCCGCTGGCCCCGGTGGCGCTGGCCTGCGGGCTGGTGCTGGGGCTGGAACTGCTGAACACGGCCTTAGAAGCCCTGGTGGACCTGGCCAGCCCAGAGGTTCATCCGCTGGCCAGAATTGCGAAGGACACGGCGGCAGCGGCGGTGCTGCTGGCCAGCCTGAGCGCGCTGGTGGTGGGGGCTGTGACCTTTGGGCCGCCGCTGCTGCGCCTGCTGCCGTGACAGCGGTGGATGTCGGCAGAGCCAGCCACCCGGAGCACAGAGCCGGCCCCACAAGGCGCGCGTACAGTCCGGCCCCGGGGTCATATGGCAGCATGCGCGGCGTGAGTGTTCCTGCCTTGACCCTGCGGGGCCGCCGCCCGCGTGACCTGAGCGTGCTGCGCCGCTGGCTGACCGACCCAGCGGCCGAATGGCGCCAGTGGGACGCGCCGTACTTTCACGCGGCCCAGACCACAGAGGCCCTGGAGCGGTACGCCGAGCGCTTGGCCGAGACGCCCCCCAGCCCGCACGAGCGCGTGATTGACCTGGGCGGCCAGTGCATTGGCATGGTCAACCGCGCCGAGGAGGACCCGGCGGGCGGCGGCTGGTGGGACCTGGGCGTGCTGATCTACGACCCGGCCCACTGGGGCCAGGGGCTGGGCACAGCGGCGCTGCGCCAGTGGGTGCAGGCCACCCTCGACGAAACCGAGGCGCACGTGCTGACCTTCACCACCTGGAGCGGCAACACGCGCATGCTCCGCGCGGCGCAGCGGCTGGGCTTTCAGGAGGCCGGGCGGGTGCGCGAGGCGCGGCTGGTGGGCCGCGAGCGCCACGACAGCGTGCGGCTGGACCTGCTGCGCCGCGAGTGGCCGGGTGGAGGGGGGTAACGGTGGCCAGCCCGCAAAAACCCCGCGCCAAGGAGGGGCCCCCCATCAATCCCCCGGGCTTTCTGGCCACCCAGGACCTGAAGGACCGGGGCTGGACCCCCGCGCTGATTCGCCGCTTTCTGGGCGAGCACGACCAGACGCGCCCCAACGGCCTGAAGATGGGGCGCCGCCGCCTGCCGCCCGTCAAGCTGTACGAGGAAGCCCGGGTGCTGGACGTGGAGCGTCAGGACACCTTTCTGGCCGCCCAGGCCCGCGCCGCCGACGCCCGCGAACGCGCCGAACGCACCCGGGCCGCCCGCGCGCAGGCCCGCGCCGAGGCCCTGGAAGCGGCGGCGGCGTCCTTTGTGCCGGTGGTGCAGCCCCAACCGCTGCGCAGGGGCGCGGTGCGCCAAGCCCGCGCGCCGTATCTGGCACAGTTGGACGCCGTGCTGGACCATCTGGCCGTGCCCCTGGCGCCCCTCAGCGAGCGCGAGCGCGCGGCCCTGGCCGAGCTGCTGCGCCGCCGCCTGGACGAGGCGCTGGCGGCGGCCTACCCCTGGTACCCGCACCCAGACAGCGCCGCCCCCAAGGCCCGCCGTCAGCCAGAGGCCCAGCCCAGCGACTGGCGCACCTGGGACTGGGACTGATACGTCCGACCAACGGCCAGAGGGACTTGCACAGCAGCGGACTAAAGAAGGAGAAGCGGCAGCTGTCCGGGAAGTGGGCTGGAACAGCGTCGAAGAGGGGAAACCTCCTGCTCTTCCCTTGACGGTCCGGAAATGGCAGTCCGTATCAGCGCGTCCGTCCCAGCAAAGAAGGAAGCCGAAGAGGGCCGCAACCCCATCCAGGGCGGCAAAGGCAAGCGTTCTTGGACCCCGCACCTCTCTTCAGCACCCACAGGCAAAAACCCCCTCCATCACAGAGGGGGCCAGAGAAAGGACCGGAGTTACAGCGCCGCTTTCCGACCCCGCAGGCTGGCCAGCCCGGCCAGCACCACCAGCGCCGCCGCGACCAGCACGCCCAGGGCCACGGTGGCCGTATCCGTGCGGGCCACATACACCCCGTAAAAGGCCCACAGCAGCACAGCGGCAAAGGCGTAGTCGTGGAAGCGCACCAGGAAGAACACCCCGATCACGGCGGCGATCACCACCAGCAGGGCCGACCACAGCTGCGCGCTGAGGCCCAGGGCGCCCCCCGTGACCCCGATGCTGACCAGAAACGCGGTGATGTTCGTTATGGTCGCCACGCTGATCCAGGCCAGATACAGGCTGGCCGGCACCTGCAGCGCCAGGGCCTCGGCGCCCAGGGGCTTCAGGCCGCGCACCGTCAGGTACAGCCAGATCAGGCTGACCAGTAGCGCCAGCATGATGGGAACACTCAGGGCGATATTCAGGCTCTGGAAGGCCAGCAGCCAGGAAACGTTCAGGAGGTTGGCCAGCAGAAATGGCCAGAACAGCCGGTCATAGCGCGCCGTGCGCTGGGCAGGCAGCGCCTGATACACGGCGAACACCAGCAGCCCCAGGAAGATTGGCCCCCACACCGCGAAGGTCAGCCCAGCCGGCGTAAAGGCGTTGGGCAGCGAGTCACTGACCTCCTTGTTGCTGTTGCCGAACAGGGGCAGGGCGTTGCTGAGGTAGTTCATCACCAGGGTCAGCACGGTGGCCAGGACCAGGGTGATCTGCCGCGCGGTTCCAGTCATGGGGTCACGGTAAGCAGCGCCGGGGCCGGGGCGGTGTCAGATCGGCAACGTTCGCACCTTTAGGGGTTCTTGAGGGTTGATCCATACATTGCCAAGCCGACTGCGCGGAGGCAGTGCACGCGACAATTGGGGTTTACCTCAGGTGTCATAGACGGCGGCCAGTTCTGGGTGGCGCGGCAACAAGCCGGTGATGACCTGTCGGAAGAGGTGCCGCAACTCATCGCCTGATATGAAGATTGACTTGTATGGCCAATCTACGCTCACTTTCCACTCGTCCTCTGCTTGGGGTTCAGGGTCGTCAGGTGTAGGCGCATAAGTAACTCTAGATGCACCCCCAAGTTCATAAACGGAGTAGCCCTCACCCATAGGTTCGAAGGACTTCATAAAGTCTAAGACCTCGCCAGAATCTTCGCGTGTTAGATCATATATTACAGCCGAGATGAATGTATAAAGTACATTGTCGGGGTCATCTGATATGACGTACGAACCATCGCTTTTGAACTCCACTTCTCTAAAACTCATTTTAGACTCCCGATATTAAACGCATTCGCATTTAGATACCAACTCTTTATTTCTAAGGTACCAGTAGCTGGGTCTCGAACAATACGGACGTCAATAGGAAGCATAATTGTTTTATTTGACCTATTCAAGACAGGTATTTTCACAACAATAACCTGATTGCCTACAAGGCTTGGCTTAGCATCTAAAAATTTTCCCACCTGATTCGCTATAGCTGGTTCTAAAGCTTCTAGGGTTTTCGCAGAACCGCCAACTGTTTTGGGCTGCTTCACCGCACGACCACCGAAGCTATACGTGTATTGGCTGGCCGTATCAAGATTTCCAATAGGAGAGGTTTTGTAGGAGATGCTTTTGGTCGCCGCTTTATTGATATTTATCTGGTCGCCGTATGTTCTGAGAGTTTGATTCCATGCCTCCGTGGAGTGGCCTCCAGAGAAGCCACTATTCTTCATGTCACCGGGCACGAGCTGATAGCGGTAGCCCTCAGGCAACTCCGTCCCTGCCTTCCATTGGGCCGCCTCTCCATATTTGGGCCTATTTTGCGGGGTTTTGCCAATCTCGGTCAGAAACTTGATGTTGTATCCACCACTTGATGGCAGGATGGTGCCTGGGCCAGAAAGAAAACCGCTGCGGGGTCCACCAGGGGTGTTATAGAACTCAAAGCGGCCTATGGGTTTTCCCGTTGAACCTGGAATAGGCTCGACCACAACGCCACTGGGTGCCGGAATCGTCAGCTTGGCAGCACTTCCCGTTTGCAAGCTGATCTGCCCGCCTGTACCTCGTTCTGCACGCGCCAGGAAGTCATTCCCAACCACATGTGGGCGCACATCTTTGAGCAGGCCGTCCACTTGACCAATCTTGGGAAACCGCGCGCGCAGTTCAGCATTGGCGGCCTGCACCCGCGCGGCGGCTTGCTGTGGGGTTTCACCTGTTCGGACATTAGGATTCACGTCCAGAAAGAGTTGGTTGGAAGTGACCTTTTTGGCGTCGTATTTGTACGCGCTGGCCCTGGCCTGCTGCTGCGCCTGCTCGTACTCACTGCGCGTTCCCGTTTCACTGGCTGGGCGCGCTGGTGTGCCTCGCTGGGGCAGTGGCTGGGCACCACCCTGGGGCTGCGCTCGGGGTCCACCTGCGCGATTCATCGCCCGGATACCCAGGACCGCTCCAACGATACCGGCGCCCAGTGCCGGCAACTCACCCACACCGGAGCCGAGCATGTCATGGCTCAGCGTGTCACCAATGGTTTTCACCTGACGGGTCGAACCCGTCACGGCCAGATTCAGGGCCGTTTCGTTGTACGTGGCAGACCACACTTTGTAAGGCACCACGGCCTGGGGCAAGGCATAAAGCGCTCCGGCCTTCTCACGGCCCGTACTGACGGCCGCCTTTTGGGCCAGCGCATAGGCCGCCGCCAACTTGGCCTTCACCTCAGCTCTGCGGGCCGGATTGGACCCGGCATCGGTCAGATCAGCCAGGAGTTGCGTCCGGTAACGGGCCAGATCGCGGAGGTCCTCGATGTTGGCTGTTCGGCCTGCCGGCTGAAGGAAAGCCGTTGCCAACGCCTGATTGATGGCCTGAATCTGTTTGGTGCCGGAAGGCCCGAACACCTGCCCAGCCTTGACAGCGGCGCTGCCCGCCACAGCAACAGCGTAATTCTGATGCAGGAGTTCATTGGCAAGGGCCTCATTGGGACGGCTGACTTTCTTTAGGGCAACCCGGGTCTGCTCCGTGGCGGCCCGGGTCGCGGTGGTCAGGGTATTGGTGAGTTGCTGAGCCGGTTTCTGCGGCTTGGCCAGGGACACAGGGGCAGGACTGGCGGGCCTGGCCGCCGCAGTGGACGGGCTCTGGGCGGGCGTTCGGGCGCGCAGTGGGGTCGTCGTCACACGTCACCTCCTCAAGCCAAATCTGGCATACGAGGTGAGTGAATTCGAGCGATTCTGAGCTGACCGAGCCACTTCTCCTGTGCCACCCGGCAGGCGTTTTCAGGCTCTGACTCCACCGGAAGTCGAACGCTTTTTCCTGGCTTTCTGGCGTCGGGGTTCCAGATTACGCGCGTCTCAAGCTCTCCACCTCTCCCCTGCGCTCAGGTGGTGTATTCGGCGTTGATGCTCACGTATTCGGCGCTCAGGTCGCAGCCCCACGCCTCGCCCGTGGCCTCGCCCACACCCAGGTCCACGGTGAACACAACCTCTTTCGCCTTCATGCTCTCACTCACCGCCGCCGCGTCGTAGGCCAGGGGCTGGCCCGCGAACACTGGCTGGCCCTGCACGCCCACCTTCAGGCGGGCAATGTCCACCGCTGCGCCGCTGCGGCCCACGGCCATGATCACGCGGCCCCAGTTGGGGTCGTTGCCGTGTACCGCGCTTTTCAGCAGCGGGGACACGCAGCAGGTGCGCGCGGCGGCCAGGGCCTCGGCCTCGGTGCGGGCCCCCTGCACCTGCACGGTCAGCAGTTTGGTGGCCCCCTCGCCGTCGGCGGCAATCTGCCGGGCAAGGTCGCGCATCACGCCTTCCAGGGCGGCCAGGAATTCGGCCAGGGGCACCTCGCCCGCCTGCCCGTTGGCCAGCACGGCGGCCATGTCGTTCGTGCTGGTGTCGCCGTCCACGGTGACCGCGTTGAAGGTGCGGTTCACAATGGCCGGGAACGCCGCGCGCAGCGCCCCACTCTCCACGGCGGCGTCGGTAAAGGCAAAGGCGAACATGGTCGCCATGTCCGGGTGAATCATGCCGCTGCCCTTGGCGGTGCCCACGATGCGCGCGCCCGTGCTCAGGGTGGCCTGCGCGGTCTTGGGGCGCGTGTCGGTGGTCATGATGGCGTTGGCAAACAGGTCGGCGCCCGGTTGCAGGTCGTCTGACAGGTGCTCAATGCCGCTCAGGAGGCGGTCCATGGGCAACAGGTGCCCAATGATGCCGGTGCTGGCGGTCAGCACGGCCTGTTCGGGCACGTTCAGCACGCTGCCAAAGGCATCGGCCATGTCGGCGTTGTCGCGCTCGCCCCGCGCGCCCGTGGCAGCGTTGGCGTTGCCCGCATTCACCAGCAGGGCGCGCACAGGCCCGCCCGCCGCGTACAGCGCGCGGTTGCGGCCCACGCAGGCGGCGGCGGTGGTGGAGCGGGTGCCCGAAAAGGCCCAGGTGCAGTCGTGGCTGGAGACCACGCCGCTCAGGTCAGTCTTGCCGCTGGGCTTGATTCCGGCGGCCAGGGCGGCGGCCGTAAAGCCGGTGGGAAGGGTCAGGCTCATGCGGGGAAGTGTAGCGGCCAGGGCCGGGCAGCGCGCCCCCCGTCTATACTCGCCGCACATGACAACAGGCAGCAGGGGGCAGGCAGATGTGGTGGTGGTGGGCGCCGGGTCCGGCGGGTGCGTGGCGGCGCGCGCGCTGCTGGACGCCGGGCTGCGGGTGCTGCTGCTGGAAGCGGGCGGGCCCGACACCCACCCCCTGATCCGCGCGCCGGGGGCCTTTTCCAAGCTCTTTCGCACGCGGGTGGACTGGAATTTTTCCACCGTGCCCCAGCCGCACGCCGCCGGGCGCGCGTTTTACTGGCCGCGCGGCAAGGTGCTGGGCGGCAGCAGCGCCATTAACGCCACCATCTGGATTCGCGGCTCAAAGCGCGACTTTGACTCCTGGGGCGAGGGCTGGACCTGGGCCGAGGTGCTGCCCACCTTCCGCGCACTGGAAGATTACCGGGGCCCCGCCTCCCCCACCCGGGGCCAGGGCGGCCCGATGCCGGTGGGCGCGCGGACGCAGTCGCACCCCCTGAGCCACGCCTTTGTGGCCTCGGCGGCGCTGGGGCTGGGCCTGCGGGCGGCCGATACCTTCAATGGCGGCGAACTGGCGGGCGCGGGCCTGCTGGAAAGCAACCACCGGGGCGGCGAGCGCTACAGCGCCTTTCGCGCCTTCCTGAAGCCGGTGCTGCACCACCCCAACCTGACGGTGCTGACGGGCGCCCATGTGCTGGAACTGCTGTGGAACGGCACCCGCGCCGCGGGCGTGCGCCTGCGCTGGCAGGGCCGCACCCTGGACGCCCCGGCGGGCGGCGTGCTGCTGACCGCCGGGGCCCTGCAGACCCCGCAACTGCTGATGCTCTCGGGCGTGGGGCCCCGGGCAGAGCTGAGCCGCCTGAACATTCCGGTGAGGGTCGCGCTGGACGGCGTGGGGGCGGGACTGCAGGACCACCTCGCGGTGCCGGTGATCACCCGGTCCCTGGTGCCCTCGCTGGACAGCGGCCCGCCCGCCGCCGCGCTGGCCCGCTACGCCTGGAACCGCAGCGGCCCCCTGAGCAGCAACGTGGCCGAGGCCGCCGCCTTTTCCCACGCCCGCCCGGGGCTGCGCGCCGACGAGGACCCGGACATTCAGTTTCATTTTGGGCCCGCCTACTTCCGCGACCACGGGTTTCAGACCGCACCCGGCGCGCATTTCTCGGTGGGGCCGGTGCTGGTGGAT
Source organism: Deinococcus multiflagellatus (assembly GCF_020166415.1). Taxonomy (NCBI): domain Bacteria; kingdom Thermotogati; phylum Deinococcota; class Deinococci; order Deinococcales; family Deinococcaceae; genus Deinococcus; species Deinococcus multiflagellatus. The sequence continues at coordinate 392,759 of NZ_JAIQXV010000003.1, read as the reverse complement.
GTGCACAGCCGGGGCCGCCTGACGCTGGCCTCGCGCGACCCACTGGCGCCGCCCGTGCTGGACCCGGCCTACCTGACCGACGAGCGCGACCGGCAGAGTCTGGTGGAAGGGGTGCGGCAGGCGCGCGCGATTGCGGCGGCCCCGCCCCTCAGCGGCCTGCGCGGCGCCGAGGTGCTGCCCGGCGAGGGGGTGCGCAGTGAAGCGGCGCTGCGTGCCTTCGTGGCCCAGGAATGCGCCACGCTGTACCACCCGGTGGGCACGGCTGCCCTGGGCGACGGCGACGGGGCCGTGGTGGACCGCCTTCTGGCGGTGCGCGGCACCCAGGGCCTGTGGGTGGGCGACGCCAGCGTGATGCCCCGGATCATCCACGCCAATACGAACGCCACAGCCATGATGATTGGGGCGCGGGCAGCCGGCTTTGTGGCGGCGGCGTTGTAGCCAGGACGAGCGTTTAGAAGAGCTGTCTTGGCCTCGTCCAGGCCCCAGCGCCCTCACCCGAAACTTTCAAGTGTCGCACATTCCTCATGCCCAGTTCATGAGCAGCCACCTTGCGGCGGGTAGGGTGGCACAGACATGAGGCGCTTCCTTTCTGTACCCCTGACCGCGGCCCTGAGCGCGGCCACCTTTGCCAGTGCCGTGCCCGTGAAGCTGGGCAACGTGCCAGTGACGGTTGAACCGAACGCCAAACTGCTGACCCTGAGCGCCGCCGGCATTCGCACCGCCTTTCCCTCGGCCGCTGGCCGGCCCGACGCCGTGTTCCTGACCGAGGACCGCAAGGTCAGCGTGGCCTTTGAGTGGCGCACGAGCAAGCTGGCCCAGAGCGAAGTGGCCAAGCTGGTCGAGCAGTTCCCCGGCGTCATCCGCGCCCAGGTGCCGAACATCAAGACCCTCAAAGCCAATCTGGTGCAGGTGGGCGGCGCGCCGTGGGCCCAGTTCGTGTTCACCACCCCGGGCCAGGGCGACGAACTGCGCCGCGAGCTGATGGTCACCAGCGCGGGCGGGCGCATGCTGGTGGTCACCATTGCCGGCAACCTCAAGGACTACTCGAAAAACGAGGCCGTGGTGCGCACCCTGGCCAACAGCGTGCGGGTGAACTGAGGGGCCAGAGGGTTCCTGCCGCCTTCCCGGGACTGGGGGGGCGGTGTTTTTTTGGCCATGGGCCATGAGCTTTGGGCCATGAGGTCAAGACGGGGAGCCGACAAGCCTGGGGCGGGGAGGGATGAAAGAGGGAGCGGTCCCGCCCACCTTCCCTGCTTTTTCCCCATGGCTCATGGCCCATGGCCCCAAACCCCCTTACTCTTCTCCCTGTGAACTACGACGACTTTGCCGACCTGTACGACCACCAGTACGACGTGTACCGCGACGACCTGCACTACTACGCGCGGGTGGCGGAGCAGGCGGCGGGGCCGGTGCTGGAGATCGGGTCGGGCACGGGGCGGGTGACCACCTTTCTGGCGCGGCGGGGGGTGGCGATCACCGGGCTGGAGCCCAGCGCGCGCATGATTGAGCGGGCGCAGGGGCGCGCAGCGCAGGAGGGGCTGGCGGTGCGCTACGTGCAGGGGGACGCGCGCACCTTTGGGCTGCAGGACCGCTTTGCCACGGTGATCGCCCCCTTTAACGCCCTGATGCACCTGTACACCCCGAATGAGCAGGTGCAGGCCCTGGAGAACATTCACGCGCATCTGGTCACAGGCGGCACCTTCTCGTTCGACCTGTATGTGCCGCGCTTTGGCAAGCCCAACACCGTGCGCCACGAGGGCGAAACCTTCCACGCCCCGGACGGCAGCCGCACCGACGTCTTTCTGGTGCAGCGCCACGATAGGCCCCGCCAGCACATCACCACCGAGTACCATGTGGACACCACCGCGCCCGACGGCACCTTGAGGCGCCGCCACTACACCCTCACGCAGCGGTATTACACCCGCTTTGAAATGGAGTGGCTGCTGCGCTTCGCCGGATTTGAAAGCCCGCGCGTCACGGGCTCCTTTCAGGGTGGGCCGCTGGAGGCGGGCAGCGAGGTCATGGTGTTCACCACACGGGCGCTGTAGGCACGGAAAACAGGCAGCGGCTCTGCGCGGCGGGCCAGTCGGCGGTCATGCCCGCGCGGTCCTTGTCACCAATGTTCAGGCCGTCGCCGTCGGCCCAGCCCAGTTTGAAGGGGCCAATCCACTTCTCCTGAAAGCCCACTTGTTTCTGCCAGTCCTGCCGCGCCAGGGCCTGAATCTGGGCCGCCTGCGCCGGGCTCACGCGAGCACAGACCCGCAGGTAGGTCAGCGCCACGCGCGTCACCGCCTCCTGCTGGGCCGGGCTGGGAACAGCAGCCGGCACCCAGGCCATCACTGTGTTGATGCGGTCCACCCCCAGCGCCACGGCGTCCGGGTTGGCCCCCGTGGTGAGGTAGACCTGAACCGGGGCACCCCGGACGTTCACCTGCAGTTTGGCGGTGTAGGATTCCAGCCTCGCCGGGTCAACGGCGCTCACCGAGGCCCGCACGACCCCCGGCACCCAGCGCAGCACGTCGGCGCGTGCAATGGGTTCGGTTCCGCCCGCACGGGCCCAGGTCAGGAGCAAGGGGAGGAGCAGCAAAGCGCGGCGCATGGCCGCAGTCTGCCTGTCTCCTGTCCATGCCTCAAGCGACTTTCGCCGCGCCGCTCACCACACCGCGATGTGGCCGTCGGTTCGGGTTTCGGTGCCGCCTTCCAGCACGCCGCTCACGGGGTCGCGGCGGATCATCTGGCCCCGGCCGAACGAACCGGCCTCGGGCTGCACGGTCACGCTGTGGCCCCGGGCGATCAGCTCGCGGGTCAGCCCCTCGCCCAGGCTGGGTTCGACCTCCACACGCAGCCCGTCCAGCCACTGCCAGCGCGGGGCGTCCAGGGCCTGCTGGGGGTTCATGCCGTAGCGCACGGTGTTCAGCACCACCTGCAGGTGCCCCTGAGGCTGCATGAAGCCGCCCATCACGCCAAAGGGGCCCACCGGGGTGCCGTCGGTGCGGCCCAGAAAGCCCGGGATGATCGTGTGGTACGGCCGCTTGCCCGGCGCCAGGGCATTGGGGTGGGTGGGGTCGGTGTGGAAGTTGTGGCCCCGGTTGTGCAGGGCGATGCCGGTGCCGGGCACCACCACGCCGCTGCCAAAGCCCATGTAGTTGCTCTGGATCAGGCTGACCATGCCGCCGTCCTCGTCGGCCGCCGCGAGGTACACCGTGCCGCCAGTGCTGGGCGCGCGGGTCTGGGGGTCGTGGGCGCGCCCCCCCAGGTGGGCGCGGTGGGCCTGCGCATTGCCGCTGGACAGCAGCCCCGCCACGTCCACGGGCACCTGACGCGGGTCGGCCACGTAGCTGTGGGCGTCGTGAAAGCCGCGCTTCATCGCCTCAATCTGCAGGTGCAGCCCCTGGGGATCATCGCGCCGCGCGGGCAGGTCCACGCCCGAGAGCACATTCAGGGCAATCAGGGCCGCAATGCCCTGGCCGTTGGGCGGAATCTCGTAAATGCGGTGGCCGTCAAACTCGGTGTGAATGGGCGTCACCCATTCGCTGCGGTGCGCGGCAAGGTCGGCCCCCGTCAGGAAGCCGCCCCCGGCGCGGGCGTGGGTGTCCATCTGCGCGGCCAGGTCACCCTCGTAAAAGGCCGCGCCGTTCGTTCGGGCAATCTCGCGCAGGGTCCGCGCGTGGCCGGGCGAACGCCACAGGGCGCCGGGCGCGGGCGCAAAGTCGCCGGGCAGGAAGGTGGCAAACCACTCGGCCATGTCAGGGCGGTTCAGGCGGCGGTAAATTCCTGCGGCGCGCGCCCAGTTGGCGGCCAGAACAGGGGAAAGCGGATAGCCCTCCTCGGCGTACCGGATGGCGGGGGTCAGGACCAGTTCAAAGTCCAGGCGGCCAAAGCGGGCGTGCAGGTCTGCCCAGCCGCGCACGGCGCCGGGCACCGTGACCGGGGTCCAGCCGAAGCGGGGCATCTGGCCGCCGTGCTGCGCTGCCAGCACGTCCAGACTGAGGGCAGCGGGGGCCGCGCCGCTGGCGTTCAGGCCGTGCAGTTCGCCCCCCGCCCACACCAGGGCGAACAGGTCGCCGCCGATTCCGTTGCTGGTGGGCTCGACCACGGTGAGGGCGGCGGCGGTGGCAATGGCGGCGTCCACCGCGTTGCCCCCCTGCTGCAGCGCCCAGAGTCCGGCCTGGGCGGCCAGCGGCTGCGAGGTGGCGACCATGCCCCGGCGGGCATACACCGGGCGGCGAACGGTGGGGAAGTCTGGGTTGTAGGTCACGGGAGCAGGGTACAGCGGGGGGCTGTGGGAGAGGGGCCATGAGCCCTGGGCTATGAGCCATGAGCTCTGGGCCAGCAACGGCGGCCTGTTTCACCCACGGGCCCAACCATCGCCTTCCAAGGCTGCCCGCACCCCTGGCTGCTGCGGGCACCCATTCCGTTCCCGGAAAACGCCGCTGCTGGGCCAAGAACCCATGCGCCTTTCCTCATGGCCCATGGCCCACAGCCCATAGCCAAAAAAAGCGCCGCCCAGCCAGACCGGCCAGGCGGACACCACCCTCTCTCCTCTTACCCGGCCGTGCTCTTGCGGCCACGGGTGGCCTTGGGGGCCGGGGCGGGCGCGGGCACCGCCACACCGGGCAGCACCTCGGCCAGATCGGCGGGGGTGATGGGGCGCTCCTGGGCGCCAATGCCGGTGGCGGCCAGGGCCCCGGCGGCGTTGGCGGCGCGCGCCGCTTCGGACATGCCGGCCCCGTTCAGGACCGCGTGGGCGAAGGTGGCCGTGAAGGTATCGCCGGCCCCCGTGGAATCCACGACCTGCCCCTCAGGGCGAATGGCGTCCACCAGTTCGGTTTCGGTGGGGGTCCAGGTGATCGAGCCCATCTTGCCCACCTTCACCACCACCCGCTGCGCGCCGGCCGCGCCCAGCTGGGCCAGGGCCGCGCTGATTGAGCCGGTGCCGGTCAGGGCCTGCAACTCGTGCTGGTTAAGCATCAGGTAGTCGGCGGCGATCACGTCGCCCAGCAGCGAGGTGCCCACCTTGTTCACGGCGCCGGTGCCCAGGTCAATAAACACGGGCACGGGTTTCTTGGCGCCCTGGGCGGCACGGATGGCCGCCAGGGTGTACTCGCGCTGCGGCCCCTCGGTGAGGGCGTAGGCGTTGATGATCAGGGCGTCCGAGCCTTCAATGTCCCCCACCTTCAGGCCCGCCGGGTCCAGCTGGCGGTTGGCGGCGCCGTGGCTGATCATGGCGCGCTCGCCGCTGGCGGTCTGCATCACGGTAATGGTGCTGGTCAGGCGTTCGGGGTCGCGCTGAATGGCGCCTTCCAGCACGCCGCTGCCCCGAACGTGGCTCAGGGCGTATTCGGCAAAAGGATCGGTGCCCACGCGGGCGGCCAGGGTGACGGTGTGGCCCAGCCGGGCCAGGGTCACGCTGATGGTGCCGCCCGCACCGCCGGGCTTCATGCTGGCCTGCGTGGGCGTGACTTCCTCGCCCGGCTTGGGCAGGCGGCGCAGGTGGTACAGATGGTCGACGGTCACGTCGCCGATAACGTAGAACTTCATAAACCTCCAGGGCGCACAGGGCCCTCCGTGAGCACAAACAGGGCGATCATGGCGGTAAAAACGCGTGCAACTACCGTACCACGCCCAGTTTGACGGCCATGTCACGCAGGTCACCCAGGGCCACGTCCTCGGCGCGCACGTCGGCCCGCAGGCCGCCCGATGCCAGGGCCTCGTCAATGGCCGCGCCCTCAAAGCCGCCCAGGCGCAGGTTGTTGCGCAGGGTCTTGCGGCGGTGGTGCAGCGCGGTTTCCACAAAGTGCAGGAACTCGGGCTGGGGGGCCGGGCGGGTGCGGTCAAAGTCCAGCCGCACCACGCTGCTGGTCACGTCCGGCGCGGGAAAAAAGGCGCCCTTGGGCACGTCGCGCACATGGCGCACGGTGCCGTACAGCGAGGCGATGGCGCTCAGGAAGCCGTAGTTGTCGCTGCCGGGCTTGGCCGCGAGGCGCTGCGCCACTTCCTTTTGCACCAGCACCGTGGCGCTCACGATGCCGGGTGAGCGCATAAAGCGCGACAGCAGCAGCCCCGTGATGTAGTAGGGCAGGTTGGCGATCACGCGCGTGCCGGCCGGCAGCGAGGCGTAATCGAAGTCCAGGGCGTCGCCCCAGATAATCTGCACGTCCAGCCCGTCCAGGGTCTCACTCAGGACCGGGCGCAGGCGCTCGTCCTTTTCCAGGGTGGTGACCTGGGCGCCCCGGCGGGCGATTTCCTGGGTCAGCACGCCCAGGCCGGGGCCAATTTCCAGCACGGGCACGCCGCTTTCGGCGCCGCCCGCCTCGGCAATGGCGCGCAGGATGTTGCCGTCAATCAGAAAGTTCTGGCCCAGGCTCTTGGTGGGCTTCAGGCCGTGGCGCGTCAGCAATTCGCGCACGCGCGCCGGGGAATACAGCGGCGCCAGGGCAGGGTCGCGCGGGGTGGGGTCAGGGTGGGACATGGGTCAGTGGGGCGTGACCGGGAGGGCCGCCAGCGCCGCCCATCAGGGAACGGACGTGCAGCGGCCTGCCGGAAACGCGTCAGTATACTCGGCGCGTGAGTCGCTTAGGAGCCGTGGTCGTCTGGTTGCCCGTTCGCTGCCCCCGGGGCCCGGCATGAGTGGGCCGTCAGACGCCCCGGCGCTGCCCCCAGTCCGGGACCTGGTGGCGGCAGGCGACTGGCGCCGCGCGGCCATCACGGCGCGGCTGGCGGGCGAGACGGCGGCCGTGCAGGAGGCCCTGGGCGCGCTGGACGGGGTGCAGGACGCCGTGCGCGCCCGGCGCTACCCCTCGGCCCGGCGGGCCCTGGGCGAATACCGGCGGGCCCTGGACGACGCTGAGGGCGAGCCGCTGCTGGCCGGGCTGCGCGCGCAGGTGCCGCCTGACGAGGTGCTGGCGGCGCTGAATGCGCTGGAGGGCAGCCAGAAGGAAACGGAGCCGGCGGCGCTGAAAGAGCGGCTCCTGGGGGCGCTGACCCTGCCGCTCACCCGGGCCGAGGCCCTGAACATGCAGGGCGTGCTGTACGCGGTACGCGGCGAGGCCGACGACGCCCGGCGCGTGCTGGACGAGGCCCGAGTGGCCGACCCCGGCCACTACCGCGCCCTGACCAACCTGGGCAACCTGGACATGGAAGCCGGGCGCTTTGCCCAGGCCGAAGCTGTCTACCGCGAGGTGCTGCGCCTCAACCCCGACTACGACGGCGGGCACCACAACCTGGGCGTGGCCCTGCGCCGCCAGGGCAAGGTGGCCGAGGGCGTGCGCAGCATTCGCCGGGGCCAGCGCCTCGCCATGAAACGCTCCAAGGACGACACCGACGCCGAGATGAAAGAGCGCTTCGCCGCCAGCCCGGCGCTGCGCAACCTCCGCTGGGGGCTCCTGGCGGGCCTGGGCCTGATCGTGTACCTCGCCCTGCGTGGCGGCTGAGATGACCGGAACCCTGGCGACCGGCGGCGAGGCCGTGCTGACCCCGGACGGCGTGCGGCGCCTGGACGCGCGCCTGGCGGCGGCCGGCCTGCTGGACCTCGCCATGGAAGAGGCCGGGCGCGCGGCGGCCGATGAACTGGCGCGCGCCTTTCCCGGCCGGGTGGTCCTGCTGCTGGCGGGCGGGGGCGCCAACGGCGGCGACGCCTTTGTGGCCGCGCGGCACCTGCTGGCGCTGGGGGTGCCAGCCACCGTGCTGGCCCTGCCGGCCCGCCACCCGCTAACCCGGGTCAACCGGCGGCGCTGGCGGGCGGTGGGCGGCCAGACGGCGGCCCTCACCCCAGCCGCCCTGGGCCGGCGGGCAGGCGCGGGCACGGTGGTGGTGGACGGCCTGCTGGGCACCGGCTTTCAGCCCCCGCTGCGCCCGGCGCTGGCGACGATTATTCAGGCCGTGAACGCCGCGCGGGCACGGGGCGCCGCTGTGCTGAGCCTGGACCTCCCCAGTGGCCTGCAGGCCGAGCTGGCCGGGGCCGACCAGAGCGTGCAGGCCGACGTAACGGTGACCTTCAGTGGCCCCAAGCCCGCGCTGCTGTTTGGCCCCGCCGCTGCGAGCGCCGGACGGGTGGCCGTGGCCCCGCTGCGGCTGCCGCCCGGCTGGGCCCTGGCCGAGGCGGTGGCGACGCGCCCGGGCGACGCCGACTTGGCTGCCCACCTGCCGGTGCGCACCGCCGACGCCCACAAGGGCACGGCCGGACGCGTGTGGATCGTAGGCGGGCACCCGGGCACCGCCGGCGCGCCGCTGCTGGCGGGCCTGGGCGCCCTGCGCGCCGGGGCCGGGCTGGTGACGGTGCACTCGGCGGCGGAGCTCCCGCTGCTCTTCCCCGAACTGATGATCCGCCGCCACCCGGACCTGGGCGCCTTTCTGGAGGGCGCCGGGCCGCCCGAACGGCCTGACGCCGTGGCGCTGGGGATGGGCCTGGGGCCTGGGGCGGCCGACCACGCCCGGCAGGTGCTCGCCTGGGGGCTGCCCACCGTTCTGGACGCCGACGCCCTGCAACCCGAACTGGCCGGGCAGGGCCACGCCCGCTGCGTGTGGACCCCCCACCCCGGCGAGGCCGCGCGGCTGCTGGGCGTGGGCACCCCGGACATTACCCGCGATCCGCTGGCGGCGGCCCGCGCCCTGCAGACCCGGCTGGGCGGCGTGGTGGTGCTCAAAGGCGGCCCCAGCGTGGTGGCTGGTGAAGACGGCCTCAATGTCTCGCGCGGGGGGCATCCGGGGATGGCCAGCGGCGGCATGGGCGACACCCTCTCGGGGCTGCTGGCCGCGCTGCTGGCCCAGGGGCTGGGCCCCGCCGAGGCCGCCCGGGTGGGCGTGCGCCTGCATGCCCGTGCTGGGGAGCGCGCCGCGCAGACCTTTGGCTATGGGCTGGGCGCCACGGACGTGGCCCATGAACTGGGCGGCGCCTGGGCGGACCTGCAGGGGGCCATGCAGGGCAGCTGACCCACCCTTCAGGTGCAGAGGCGCGGGGCTGACCGAAAGATGGTACCGTGCGCTCATCCATGCAAGGGCTTCTGAGCGACGTTCCGCTTCTGGGTGTACTTGAGCTCATTCACACGACCCGTCAGACCGGGGTGCTGGAGGTTCAGGCGGACGTGCCGTTCACCGTGGCTTTTGTGGGCGGCGAGATCGTGTCGGGGGGCATTCTGGACTGGCTGGGCACCGAGGCCATTCAGGCCTGCCCCCTACTGGTGGACGCCGGCATGTTCATGTTCTCGCCCCGCGCCGTCACGGGCGCGCCGCTGGGGCCCTACGGCCACTTTTCCACCGACTGGGCCCGCCTGAGCGACGAGTGGATACAGGTGTGTCAGGTGATCGGCAGCCCCAGTCAGGTCTTTGAGGGCCGCGTGCCGCTGTTTGACATTCCGGGCGGGCGCTCGGTGCGCTCGGCGGCCATCAGCGCCGAGATGCCGCTGTTTCAGGTGGCCCAGACGGTGGCCCAGAATGTGCGTGAGGGCGTGCTGGAGCCCCGGGGCCGCTTCGAGTGGCAGCGCCTGAAGCTGCAGCCCACAAAGCAGCGCGCCGCCCTGCACCCGGTGGCGCGCATGCTCGACGGCGAGCGCACCCTGGCCGACGCGGTGGAGCAGGGCACCCCCCTGGCCGACGTGCGCGACTACCTGCTGGGCGAACTGCGCCTGGGCCTGCGCTTTTCCGGCAGCGGCTGGGTGCTGCGCGATCTGGTGTGGGAAACGCAGCATCTGAAGGGCGGTGGGGGGTAAGGGGTCAGTGGGAAGTAGGGAGTGGAGAGAGAGCCTGCGCTGAGCAGGAGGACGGTTCCTTCTCCCTGCCGCGTGAAGTCCAGCGTGCCGGTGGGCCTTTCCGGCCCCGCCTGAGTGCCGGTTCTGGGGGAACGGTGCACCCCGCAGCATCTGCTGGCCCCGGCGGCGTGGGCAGGGGCCTGCCCGGCTTACCCACCACTGACCACGCCCCACCACCCACTTCCCCCTCCCCTACAATGGCGAAATGGTGTTTCTTTCGGCCCTGCTGCTGCTCGTGGCGTTTCTGGTGGGCACGTTGCCTGCCGGGCAGACGCTGCTGTCCCGCGCGGGCGTCAATGTCCGCATGACCAATGCCCATAACCTGGGGGTCGAGAATGTTCTGCACCTTGTGGGCCCCCGGCTGGCGCTGCTGAGCGCGCTGCTGGACGCCGCCAAGGGCTTCGTGGCGGTGCTGATGGCCTCCAGCCTGGGCCGCCCGGAGGTCACGGTCCTGGCGGCGCTGGCGGCGTACCTGGGGCACCTGAACCCGCCCCGCGCCCTGTACGGGCAGACCCCGCCGCGTGGCCGGGGCAACCTGCTGCTGCTGGGGGTGCTCTCGGCGCTGGCGGTCACGGGCGCCGTGCCGCTGTGGGTGGCGGCGCTGCCCGTGGTGGTGTATGCCGGGGTCGCCGGGTACTGGGGCTTTGTGAGCGCAGCGACGCTGGCCGGCCTGCTGGCCTTTGCGCTGGCGGTGGCCCTGCTGCCGCTGGGACCGGCTGCCAAACTGGGCGCCCTGGCGCTGCTGGTGGCCGCCACCTGGCGCTTCAAGGAGAACCTGGGCCGCCTGCTGGACGGCACCGAACCCCGTCTGGGCGAGCCGGTGCCACTGGCCGGGCGCCGCCCCGACGAGGTGGTGGCCGCCTTCATGATTCATCCCATGACCCTGGAAAACTTCTGGAGTGCGCGGCGCTTTGCGTGGCTGCGCCCCCTGGTGGAGCGGGGCGTCATCAGCGAAAAGGGCGTGCGCCAACTGGCCGAGAGCATGCGGCCCATGAAGGTGGGGGAACTGCACGGCATTCGCACCACTGACGGCAAGCGCATTCGCTGTTATCTGCTTTCCAGCCCCCTGCTGCCCGACGTGTTCCGTGACCAGCCAGAGCTGGCCACCCGCCGCGCCATTGAGGGCGCGCGGCTGGCCCAGGAACTGGGGGCCGAGGTCTTCGGGCTGGGCGCCTTCTGGTCGGTGGTGGGCAACAAGGGCGTGGACGTGCAGGCGGCCGTGCCGGACATCACCGTGACCAACGGCGGGGCGTACACCTCGGGCACCATCAAGGCAGCGATTCCCGGCATTCTGGAGCACTTTGCGGCGCAGGGCCGCAACCTCAAGGACGCGGCGGCCGGGGTGGTGGGGGCCAACGGCGTGGTGGCCTTTGGCATTGCGCGCACCATTGCCCCGCAGGTGGGCAAGCTGATCATGGTGGGGCGCGACCTGGAGCGCCTGGAACGCAGCGCCGCCACCCTGCGCCGCGCGGCCAAGGACACCGAGATCATCACCACCACCAGCTACGAGCCCCTGAAGGAAGCGGACCTGATCTTCAGTGCCACCAGCGATCCCAACCCCGTCATCTTTCCGCAGCACGTCAAACCCGGCGCCTGGATTTTCGATGAGGGCCGCCCCGCCGATGTGGACGACAGCGTGCTGACCCTGCCCGGCGTGCGCGTGATTCCGGGCGGCGTGGTGCGCCCCCCCGGCGGCATGACCAGCAACATTGACCTGCAGTTTGGCGAAGGGCAGGTGCCCGCCTGCCTGGCCGAAACCCTGATTATTGCCGCCACGGGCGAGCACTGGCGCAAGAGCCTGGGCCCGCAGACGCTGACCGAGAACATCAATTTCTTCGTGGATCAGGCGCAGAAGCTGGGCTTTCAGGTCGTGGACTGAAGGCCGCGAAGGACGGGCCGCCAGGGGACGACCTCTGGCGGCCTGCTCCTTTCAAGGCGGCCCCGCTCTCCCCTGTCCCCCAGGCTGTTCTGCCCCGGCTCAGGGCTCTGGTGGCAGTTGCGGCGCACGGGCGCGTGCAAATGCTCTAGGCTGCGCGGCGCATGAAGCGGTGGTGGGCAGTGATGGGGATATGGGCCTTGGCGGCCGGGGCCGGCGCCGTGGCCCCGGCCCTGGGGCCCGCCCGCCCGCCCGTGGTGGTGAACTGGCCCCAGGACGCCTGCCCGCCGCCGACCATGCCCCTGGAGCGGGCGGTGTGGAACGTTGTGCGTGCCCGGGGCGGCAGTGACGTGTCGTGCGGCAACGCGTTCGTGGGTTACCTGCGCACGCCACAGGACCTGGACACCCCGGAAGACGCCTTCAGCCAGATCGCGCGGCAGGTCGAAGGCGCGCGGCGCGAGGTGCTGCTGACCAGCATGGAGTGGCAGGGCGGCGAGGGCCGCCCCGGCTGGACGCTGGCGCAGGCGGTGGGGGCGCTGTATCGCCGCCTGCAGGCCACGCCCGGCGCCTACCCGGACGGCCTGACGGTGCGCCTGCTGCTGGGCGGCGTGCCCCAGCTGGGCCCGCCCGGTCCCCCCGAGCCGCTGCTGACCCTGGCCCGCGACCTGCGCGCCGCCGGGGTGCCGTTCGCCGACCCCGCGCGGGGCTGGACCGTGACCCTGCTGAACTACGCTTCCTTTCCGCACAGCCACGTCAAGCTGCATGTCATTGACGGCGAGGACGTCACGGCGGCCGGGTTCAACTTCACGGTGTGGCACCTGCCCGCCACGCAGCCGGGCGGGCGCAACCTGCACGACCTGGGCCTGCGGCTGCGCGGTCCGGTGGCGCAGGCGGGCGTGGCGGCCTTTGACGACCTGTGGCGCCGCAGCGAGGCCCTGCAGTGCCCGCCCCAGGTGGCGCCCGAAGAGGTGGCGGCGGCCTGCACCCTGGGCCCGGCCCCCGCGCCCAGCCACCCCCCGGCCGCCGCCCAGGCCCAGCCAGCGGGCCAGGCGCGCGCGTGGCTGCTCTACCGCCGCCCCGGGGGCGAGCAGATGGCCGACGACGTGCAGTTGGCCCTGCTGGGCGCCGCCCAGCGCAGCATTGACCTTATGCAGGCCGATTTCAGCCCGGGGCTGGCGTGCTGGTACGGCTACCTGCACCCCGAAGGCTGCGCGTTCGAGGACCTGCCCGTGTATTTCGGGGCCGTCATGTCGGCCCTGGAACGCGGCGTGCAGGTGCGGCTGCTGGCCGTGAACTACGGCGTGGGGGCCCCGGCCAACCGCACGGGCGTGGCGCTGCTGCGCCGCGAAATGCGGCGGCGCGGCATCCCCGACGAGCGCTTTGAGGCGCGCTACGTGGACTTTGCCATGCACACCAAGGCGCTGACCGTGGACCGCCAGATGGTGGTGGTGGGCAGCATGAACTACCATTTCAGCGCCTGGGGCACCCTGGGGCTGGCCGAGGCGGCCCTGGCGACCAGCGACCCGGCCGCCGTGGCCGAGCAGGAGGCGAGCTTCGAGACCGTCTGGCGCAGCAGCAGTGCCCCGGTGCCCCTGGAACGCTGGCTGCGCCGACCCTGACTCCTGGCGGCCTGACTCCTGGCACCCTGGACCGGGGCGGCCCCTGCTGAACTGGGGCGGCAGCGCACGGTGTAGGGCGCGGCCGGGCACTACACTGTGGCCCATGTTGGCTGTCCCTCCCTCCCAGTTCCGTTCCCACCGGGTCCGCCGTGGTTGAGCGGCTGCATCTGGCCAAGCCCCGGGGCTTTTGCGCGGGGGTGGTTATGGCGATTCAGGCGGTGGAAAAAGCCGCACTGACCGAAGACAAGCCGGTCACGGTCTACCACTCTATCGTGCACAACCACACCGTCGTGGAGCGGCTGCAGCAGCGCCACGGCGTGCATTTCGTGGAAGACCTGAATGACATCGAGGCCCTGCCGGCCGGCGGCGACACCGTGGTGTTCAGCGCCCACGGCATCAGCCCCGCCGTGCGCGAGCGGGCGCGCGCCCTGGGCCTGAGCACCATTGACGCCACCTGTCCCCTGGTGACCAAGGTGCACACCGAGGCCAAGAAATACGCCCGCGAGGGCTACACGATCCTGCTGATCGGCGACAGCGCCCGCCACCAGGAAGTGATCGGCACACGCGGCGAGGCGCCCGAGCAGACCATTCTGGTGGGCGTGCTGGGCAAAAGCGGCGAGGGGCTGCACGACCCCCACACCGTGCAGGTGCCCGACCCCGAGCGGCTGGTGGTGCTCACCCAGACCACCCTCAGCGTGGACGACACCCGGCGCACCGTGGAGATTCTGAAGGCGCGCTTTCCCAGGCTGGTGGTGCCTCCCAGCGAGGACCTGTGCTACGCCACCAAGAACCGCCAGGACGCGGTCAAGGCCATTGCGCCGCATGTGGACCTGTTTCTGGTGCTCACCAGCACGCATTCCAGCAACGGCATGCGGCTGCTGGAACTGGCCGCTGACACCTGTGGCCGCGCCGAGCGTCTGGAAACCGCCGCCGACCTCGCAGGGCTGAATCTGAGCGGCGTGCGCTCTATTGGGATTACCAGCGCCGCCAGCACGCCCGACGATCTGGTGCAGGCGGTGGTGGCCCACTTCCAGGCGCTGAACCCGGCGCTGCAGGTGATTGAAGAGGGCGAGTGGGAAAACATCGAGTTCCGCGAGCCGAAAAAGATCGCGCCCACCCAGGCGCTGCCGCGCACCCTGCAGTAACGTGGCCCTGCCGGACGTCCTGGCGCTGGCCTTCCGGCTGTTCGTGGTCTGGCAGCTGCTGTGGGGGCTGGCCGCCTTTGTGGCGGTGTGGCAGGACAAGAGGCGGGCCCAGGGCGGGCGCCGCCGCACCCCCGAAGCCGGGTTGCACCGCCTGGAAGCCTGGGGCGGGGCCCTGGGCTCGGGGCTGGCGCAGGTGGTGTTCCGGCACAAGACGCGCAAGGCCGCGTACCAGCGCGTGTACCGGCGCCTGCTGGCCCTGTGGCTGCTGGGCTGGGCGGGCATGACCGCGCTGCAGCTCCTGGGCCGCTGAGCCCACGCCCCCACCCTCCCTTTCAAATGAAAGAGGTTTGACCCTGCTTTCTTTCATCCGCTAACATGGCGCGCATGATTGTGGTGAAGGTGGGCGGCAGTGCGGGCATTGATTACGACGCGGTGTGTGCCGATATGGCGGCCCGCTGGAAGGCGGGCGAGCGCCTGATTCTCGTGCACGGCGGCAGCGGCGAAACCAACCGCGTGGCCGAGGCCCTGGGGCACCCGCCCCGCTTCGTGACCAGCCCCAGCGGCTATACGTCACGCTTTACCGACCGCCAGACGCTGGAAATTTTCGAGATGGTGTACTGCGGCAAGATGAACAAGGGCATCGTGGAGCGGCTGCAGCGGCTGGGCGTGAACGCCGTGGGCCTCTCGGGCCTGGACGGCCGGATTTTCGAGGGCCGCCACAAGGACAGCGTGCGCGCGGTGGAGAACGGCAAGGTGAAGGTGCTGCGCGGCGACCATACCGGCACGGTGGAGCGGGTGAACACGGCGCTGCTGGACCTGCTGCTCTCGGCGGGCTACCTGCCGGTGCTGACCCCGCCCGCCAGTTCCTATGAAGGCGTGGCGATCAACGTAGACGGCGACCGCGCCGCCGCCGCCCTGGCCGTGGCCCTGAAGGCCGACGCACTGCTGCTGCTGTCCAACGTGCCGGGCCTGCTGCGCGCCTACCCAGACGAGAGCAGCCTGATCCGCGAGATTCCGGCGGCGAATGTGGAGGCGTCTCTGGAATTTGCCCAGGACCGCATGAAGAAGAAGGTGCTGGGCGCCGCCGAGGCGGTGCAGGGGGGCGTGCGCCGGGTGATTTTCGGGGACGCGCGGGCCGGGCAACCTGTCACCGCCGCGCTGAACGGTGAGGGCACCGTCGTGGCGTAGGACGGATGCCGTCATCTAACGTCTGCAATCCTGAACAGAACCGGATGGCCCACGCCACACCCGAAAGCCCGCTTTTCTTCTTCTCTGGTCCGCAGCTCTGCTCTGCAAGCCTCTCCAGCCGGACTGAATTGTTTACAGAAACGGTTCAATCGGAGTCCATGTAAAAGGGCCGCTGAGCCCGCGCCAGCCAGAGCGGTCACTGGCCGAGTGGGCTTCGGCGCCGGAGACTGGCCTGCCGGTTCCCGGGTAGAGGCCTTAAGGGCAGCAGCTTACAGACCAGGACCCGCACCCACCGGCGCCCCTCGCCAAAAGAGCAGGTGCTATGCTGGCCCCCGCCGATGCAAAGCGCGCCCGATCTGCTGCACTTTCTGACTGTCCGGGGCGGCTGCGAGTACCGCGTGACCGCCCTGCTGCGCGCCGGGCGCGGCAAAAAGGCCACCGTGCGCGAATTGGGCACCTACCACCTGACCGCCCGGGGCGAGCAGGTGCAGGCCACCGGCCCCAGCGGCCAGACGCGCACCCTCAGCCACGACGATTTTCTGGGGGTGTTTGGCAGCTACGCCTTTGGCCCTGCCGAACCCACCGGCGTGATGACCGACCTGGGCCCCCTGTTCAGCTGAGGAAGGAAAAGGCGGCGGGGCCAGTGACCTCGCCGCCTGCATCCTTGCCTTCCTACTGCTGGGCCGTGGGGAACTGGAACACCTTCAGCGTCACCTGCACCTCGCGCGTTTTGCCGGCGCGCTGCACCTGCAGGGTCACGCGGTCACCGGGCCGCTTGCCCAGCACAGCGGCGCGCAGGTCGTTCACGGTGGTCACCTGCTGGCCGTCAATGGCGGTAATCACGTCCGCCCGCTGCAGGTCAGGGGTGGGCTCGGCCTGGGCCGACGAGGGCCTCAGGTCGGCGCAGTCCAGCGCCCCCTGTAAGCGGGCGGCCTGGGCGGGGCTGCCTTCAAACACGCAGTTGACCAGGGCGCCGCTGGCCGGCAACTGTGCACGCTGGCGCTGGGTCTCCCCCAGGTCCCCGAGCTCGGCCAGGACAATGCCCAGGCTGGGCGTCTGGATCACGGCGTCCTCGCCGCCCTTGCCAGCCTGCAGCTGCGGCAGCAACTTCTTGACTGTGTTCACCGGAATGGCAAAGCCCACGCCCGCGCTCTGTCCAATCCCGCCGGTCAGAATCTGGGTGTTCACACCGATCACCTGCCCGGCGCTGTTCAGCAGCGGCCCACCGCTGTTGCCGGGGTTGATGGCGGCGTCGGTCTGGATCACCTTCTGTTCTACCTCGCGGGTGCCGACCGCCACCTGCCGCTCCAGGCTGGAAATGATGCCCTCTGAGACGCTGAAATCCAGTCCGAAGGGCGCGCCCATCGCAATGGCCTTGAGGCCCACGTCCAGCGCGTCGCTGTCCCCCAGCGGAATGGGTTTGATCTGCGCCGCAGGCACCCCTTTGGCACGAATCAGGGCAAGGTCGAAGTCGGGGGCGCGGGCCACCACCTCGGCCTTGTAGGTTTTGGCGCTGCCGTGCAGGCGGATGGTGATGTCGCTGGCGCCCTCCACCACATGGTTGTTGGTGATGATGTCGCCGCTACTGGTGACAAAAAAGCCGCTGCCGGTGCCACTGCGGGGGCCGCTGTCCGGCAGGCCGAAGTTGAAGGGCAGCTGCTGCTGCAGGCGCTGGCGCAGCTGGGCCTGGGCGCTGCCCTCGTCGCTCTCGGTCACGCTGATGTACACCAGGCCGTCGCGCCGGGCCTTGACCACCTGCACGGTGTTGGCCTCGCTCTCGGTGCGGGCGCGGGCCTCGCTGGCGGGGGTGGTGGCCAGGGCAGGGACCATCTGCCCCGAGGTCACCGCCGCCGGGGTGGACGCGGAAGGCGACGTGGTCGTGGTGGCTGCCGGTGCGGCGCGGTCCAATGCACGGTCGCGGAGGTCGTAGCCCACCAGGGCGCCCAGGGCCAGGGTACTGGTGAGGGCCAGAATGGAGAGGGTGCGGTTCATGGGGGCAGTGTGCCGCGCGCCCGTTACACCTTGGTTAAAGGCAGCGCCGCCATCTTGGGCCCGCTTAAAGCTCTGGGCAGCGTCACCCCGGCCGGGCTGGCACAATGCAGGCATGCTGCTATCGGTGTTTCTGAAAGTGCTGGCGGGCGCGGTGATGCTGACAGGCGCGTTCCTCACCTACATGCTGGGCCTGATCGGCGTCATGGCGACCGATAGCAACCCGGGCGCGTGGTACTACCCGATGCTGGGCCTGGGCGCAGGTCTGGCGGTCGTTGGCCTGGGCGCGTGGCTCCTGGCCTTCACCATCAACCGCCTGGATGGCAAACGGTCTGCACCCCAGCAAAACCGCGAAGTCGAAGGTTAAGGCCGCTGACTCCACCGCCGCTTCAAGCGGACAGACACAGCGCGGCAGGAGCATGGGGGAAGGTTGGGCCTCCCGCTGGGCATGGCGCGAGCCAAGCCGTTCTTTTCTGATGGCAAAACGCGGCAGACAGCACGCGCTGGGGTGTCCCGCGCGCTGGCCCCTGGCTTCCCCATCCAGCAAGTGGGGCACAGAGACCCGGATAGAGGGATGGGTTGCGGAGCCGATGGAACCGCGCGGCTTGCTCATCGCTGGCGGCGCTGCTCCAGACTCATCCCTGAACAATTGGCCCGTCGCCTTTTGCCCGTTGCCTTCCCTGCCGCGCACTCACTCTGGCGCGCGCTTCAGGATGAACCGGAAGTGGTTAGCGTCACGCCCCTTCCCCACCGAACACAGCAAAACCTCGCCCAGGGTTGCCCAGGCGAGGCCGACTCTTCGTCTTGCTTACTTCTTGTTGCTTACTTCTTGCGCTTGGTCGAAGGCTTTTTGCCGCCTCCGCCGGTGGTGCGCTCCTTGGCGTCTCGCATGAACGAGCGCAGCTTGGCCTCGAACTGGGGGCTCTGGCGCCCAATGGCGCGCGGACGGGGCACCTCTTCGGGTTCTTCCAGCAGTTCCTTGATGGACAGGTCCAGGCGGCCACGCTCGTCGCGGCCCAGCACCTTGACTTCCACGTTCTCGCCCTCGCGAACATGATCGTGGATGTTCCGAACAAAGGAGTGCGCGATCTGGGAGATGTGCACGAGGCCCGTCTCACCGTTCTCGAACTGGATGAACGCGCCGAAGTCCGTCACGCGCGTTACGCGGCCCTCCACGACCGCGCCGGAATCAAGCTGCACCAAAGGAGGTCTCCTTGAAAAGCATGGAGCTCATGGTACACCATCCCCGCCACCGGGTGGGGGGCCAGAGGGGCACCACAACTTCATGAGCGCGCTAGATTAGCCTCATGAAGTTGCGTGGCACGCTGGGGGGCCTGAACCTGCTCCTGGAACCCGGAGACACGGCGCAGGCCGTACAGGACGCATTGGACGCCCGCAGGGAGCTGCTGGCCAGCCACGTCACCATCGAGATTCAGGGCGACGCCGACCCCGAAGCCCTGGAGGTGGCCTTGCAGCGCATCCGGGCGGCGGGCGGCACACCGGGCCGGGTGCGCGCGCCGCGTGTGAGCGTGCCTGCCCCCGCCAGTGCGGCCCCCGACCTGCCTGGGCCCCGCCTGCAGATCGTGCCGCACACCCTGCGCGCGGGCATGCGCGAGTCCTACCCCGGCAGCGTGATCGTGCTGGGCGACGTGAACCCCGGCGCCGAGATCCTGGCCGGGGGCGACGTGATCGTGGTGGGGGCCCTGCGCGGGCTGGCGCACGCGGGCTGCACCGGCAACAGCGAGGCGATGGTCTGGGCCCGGCCCATTGCCAGCGCCCAGATCCGCATTGCCGACGCCGTGGCCCGCGCCCCCGAAGGCAGCAGCCTGAGCACCATGCGCCACCGCGACGACCAGCCGGTCCCAGAAATGGCGCGGCTGCAAGACGGCGCGATTCGGATTGACGTGCAGAAGTAGGGGAGTGGGCAGTGGGAAGTGGCAAAAGCTCAAGACCACTCCCCACTCCCCACTGTCCACTCACCCCTTGGGAAAGCGCACCCCGCCCAGCACGCGGTTCAGATGCGCGGCGCCTGCCAGCAGCAGGGCGTCGGCGCCAGCGGGGGCCACCAGCAGGACACCACCGGGCTGGGCGCCCCCGTCGCGGGGGACCGGGACGGCCACGCTGGGGTACCCGGCCTTGGCGGCAAGGTGGTAGCCGCGAAGGCCGGGGAACAGCACGAGGTCCAGGCCCCGGGCAAACAGGGTGTCAAAGCCCCGGGCGCGGGTGAGGTTCAGGTCGCGGGTGCGGGCCAGACGGTAGGCGGCTTCTCCCCCGTCGCCCCGGGTGCCCTGCGCGGCGTGCAGCAGGGTCTGGCCGTAGCGCAGCAGGCGGTCGGGGTCGCGGTCATTGGCCTCAATGACCTCCTGCATGGTGCGCGGGCCGTGCTCCACACCGGCCAGGTACGCGTTCAGGTCTCCCTTGAACTCGTACAGCAGCACCTCCAGGCCCCAGCCGTGGGTGCCCAGGTCGGCGCGGGAGGGAAAGTCGAGGTCCTGCACCTGCGCGCCGGCCTCCTGCAGGGCCAGCCGCACCCGGGCCAGCGAGGCAGTTTCGCGCTCGTCCAGCCCGGCTTCATCCCGGATGATGCCGATGTCTGCCCCGTTCAGGGCCGCTTCTATCAGCGTCAGGTCCGGCACGGGGAGGCGGCGGCTGGCCTCGTCGTGGGCGTCGGGGCCAGCGATCACGGAGAGAATCAGGGCGGCGTCGCGGGCACTGCGGGTGATGGGCCCGGCCGTGTCCTGGCTGTGGCTGATGGGCACAATGCCGGTGCGCGGCACCAGCCCCAGCGTGGGTTTCAGGCCGATCACCCCGTTCTGGTGCGCCGGACTGACGATGCTGCCGCTGGTTTCGGTGCCAATGGCGGCCACGCACAGCCGCGCGGCCACGGCCACCCCGCTGCCCGAACTGCTGCCGCCCGTGTCCAGGCCCTCGCCCCAGGGGTTGACTGTCTGGCCGCCCGCGCTGGAATAGCCGTTGGGCATGCCCAGGGTCATGAAATTGGCCCATTCGGTCAGGTTGGCCTTGCCCAGAATCACCGCGCCCGCCGCGCGCAGCCGGGCCACCAGCGGGGCGTCGGTGGCGGGTACATGCCCGCGCAGCAGGGCGCTGCCGGCCGTGGTGGGCAGGCCCGCCACGTCAATGTTGTCCTTGATCAGCATGGGCACGCCGTGCAGCGGGCCGCGCGCCGCGCGGGGCAGGCTGTCCAGGGCGTCGGCGTCGGCCTGGGCCTGGGGACTGACCGTGATCACCGCGCGCAGCGCCGGGTTCAGGGCCCCCACGCGCCCCAGGTACAGCCGGGTCACTTCAGAGCAGGTGAGGTCGCCCCGGCGGGTGGCGGCGCCCAGCGTTACAGCGTCCAGGTCCAGAATGGGATCAGGCATGGAGGTCACGCCGCCCACGATACGCGCGCCATACGTCTATGTGCCGCCGTCTGGGCTTCAGTCCAGCGCGCTAGCCTCGCAGGCATGAGTCAGTCTTCTGCCCCCACCGTGGCCTTTCAGGGCAATCCCGGCTCGTACGGCGAGATCGCCGCGCTGAACGCCGCGCCTGGGGCCACGGCGCGCGGCTACCCCACCTTTCACGAGGTGGCGCGCGCCGTGGAGAGCGGCGAGGTGGCCTGCGGCGTGCTGCCGGTGGAAAACAGCCTGATGGGCGCCATTCACCAGAGCATTGACCTGCTCAGCGAAACCGACCTGCATGTGACCGGGGAAGTGGTGGTGCGCGTGTCGCACTGCCTGATGGCCCTGCCCGGCGTGGACTTGCAGGACATCCGGCGGGTGGCGAGCCAGCAGCCCGCGCTGGACCAGTGCACGGGCCTGATTCGGCAGCACGGCTGGCAGCCGGTGGCGGCGCACGACACGGCCGGCAGCGCCAAGAACCTGGCAGCCAGTGGCGAGCGCGATCTGGCGGCCATTGCCAGCGCGCGCGCCGCCGAACTATACGGCCTGACGATTCTGGCCCGCGAAATCGAGGACGAGCCGTTTAACTACACCCGCTTCATGATCCTGGCGCGCCAGGAACCGGCGCCCAGCCCGGTGCCGCACAAGACCAGCCTGGTTTTCGCCGTGCGCCACACCCCCGGCTTTCTGGTGGAAACGCTGGGCGAACTGCGCGGCCTGAACCTCTCGCGCATTGAAAGCCGCCCCCGCCGCGACCGCGCCTGGAGTTACCTGATCTACGTGGACATTGAGGGCCACGCCCAGGACCCCCAGGTGGCCCAGGCCCTGGCGGGCGTGCTGCGCAAAGCCAGCTACGCCAAGATCATCGGCTCGTACCCGGCGGCCCAGGGCACGGTGGGGTGAAGGGGCCTTGGGCCATGAGCCATGGGCCGGGGGGCTGTGGGGCTGTGGGACGGCCCCTGCGACAACGTTGAACCCCGCTTCCCCCTCTGCAGCGCTGCTGTCCAGGCCCTCACCTCGGCGAGTCTCCACCACGGGGAGAGGCCCGACCAACCCGCCTGCTCCCCGTGGCCTGTTCACATGAATTCCGTCAGCACCGCCCACAATCCGCAGCAGAACCGAAGGGCAACGCCACCCCCAGAAGCCCGCCTGTGCTCTGCTCTGCCGCTCTGCGAGTCCCTCCGGTCGGAGTGAATCGTCGCTCTAGAGCGGTTGACCAAAGCACCCCCTCACCCCTCGCTGCGCGAGGCCCTTTCCCACGAGGGGAGAGGGTCAAGAATCAACATCATCTTTAGGTCAACTGCTCTAAACGACTCCATCGGACTCCGTATCAAGTGGTCCGAACCCTGGCTTTGAGCCATCTGCCATAGGCCATCCGCCACCCTGCCTTTATCATGTCTTCATGTCCGCCCTGGCCCGCCTGCTGCTCTCTCCGCCGGCCTGCCGTGATTCTGGGGCGCTGCGGCGGGCGGTGGCGGGGCGCACCATTCTGGTCACGGGGGCATCTTCCGGCATTGGGGCGGCCACCGCGCGGCACCTGGGGCAGGCGGGGGCCACCGTGCTCCTGCTGGCGCGGCGTGAAGCGGCGCTGGACACTGTGGCGGGGCAGATTCGCGCGGCCGGGGGGCAGGCCCACGTCTACCCCGCCAATCTGGCCGACCCGGCCGAGGTGCAGGCGGTGGCGGCGCAGCTGCGGGCGGACCACCCCCGGCTGCATGCGGTGATCAGCAACGCGGGGCGCTCGGTGCGGCGACGGGCGCAGGACGGCGAGGCCAGGCAGGACCTGCCCCGGCTGCTGGCGGTGAATTTCAGCGGGCCGGCGGCGCTGCTGCTGGCGCTGTTGCCCGCGCTGGCGGCCGGGGGCGTGGTGGTGAACGTGTCCAGCGTGTCGGCGCGGCATGTGGGCGCCCCGCGCTGGAGCGCCTACCAGGGCAGCAAGGCGGGCTTTGACCTGTGGCTACACGCCGCCGGCACCGAGTGGCCGCGCGTGCGGGTGGCCAGCGTGTACCTGCCCCTGGTGCGCACCCCCATGAGCGCCCCCACCCGCGCCTACCGCGCTTTGCCTGCCCTGAGTGCCGAGGACGCCGCGCAGGCCGTCACCTGGCCCCTGGTGCGCCCGGTGGTGCGCGCCGCGCCGTGGTGGTTGCGGGGCGTGGAACTGGCGGGCCTGCTGGCGCCGCATGCCCTGGGCCGCGCGCTGGGGGCGCTCGAACGGCTGGAACGCCGGCGGGGGGCCCGCCCATGAGGGCCGCGTGGCGCGCCGTCACGGCCACCGGGGTGCTGGCCCCATCCTCGCCAAGGGCCTTGCTGGGGCTGGCGGCAGCCGTGCTGCGCCACGGCCCTACCCTTTATGCGTTGGTGGCGTGGCACGCGCGGCGCACCCCCCACCGTGTGGCGCTCACCGATGCGGACGGGCCGGCCACCTGGGCGCAGCTACAAGCGCGCGCCGACGAGGTGGCAGCCCGCCTGGGGCCCTTCACCCGCCCCGGCGACTGGGCCGCGCTGTGCAGCGAGGGTGGGCGGCCCTTCGTGGCCGGGCTGCTGGGGGCGCTGCGGGTGGGGGCGCGGGTGCTGCTGCTGCCCCCGGGCCCGCCCGACGAGGTGGCCCGGCGCCTGGCGGGCCACCCTATCCGCGCGCTGCTCACCGATGATCCGCGCCTGGACGCACTGAACCTGCCCACGGTGGCCCTGACGGCGGGGGCCCCGGGCAGCCAACCCCAACCCGGCGCGCCCCGCCCCGGCTGGCCCCGCGCTGGCCGCCCAGTGCTGCTGACTTCCGGCACCACAGGCGAACCCCGGGTGGTCACGCGCCGGGTCTCGCCCCGGGCGGCCAGCCGGGTGGGGCTGCGGCTGCTGCAGGCCCTGCGCCCTGCACGCGAACGCGCGGCCCTGCTGCCCCTGCCGCTGTGGCACGGCCACGGCCTCAGCACCCTGGCGCTGGCCCTCGCGCTGGGCACGCCGCTGCACCTGCGCCGGGGGGCCAGGGCGGCAGAGCTCTGGGCAGTGCTGGCCCAGGAACAGGTGGGCACGCTGGTCGTGGTGCCCACCCTGCTGCGCCGGCTGCTGCAGGAAACGGGCCACGCCCCCGCGCTGCACACGGTGATTTGCGGCTCGGCGCCGCTGGACCCCGCGCTGGCGGTGCAGACCCAGGCGCGCCTGGGCGACGTGCTGTTCAACCTCTACGGCAGCACCGAAACGGGCCTGATCGCCCTGGCCACCCCCGACGACCTGCGCGCCGAGCCGGGCAGCGTGGGCCACCCCCTGCCCGGCGTGCAGGTGCGCACGGCCCCGGACGGCCAGTTGCAGGTGCGCGGCCTGCTGTCGCGCGGTTGGCTGAACACCGGGGACCTGGGCACCCTGGACCCGGCCGGGCGCGTACACCTGCGGGGCCGCGCCGACGACCTGATGATCGTGGGCGGCGAGAACGTGTGGCCCGCGCAGCTTGAAGCGGTGCTGGGCGCGCAGCCCGGCGTGCGGGCCTGCGCGGTGTTCGGCGTGCCGTGCGCGGAGTACGGACAGGCGCCCCTGGCCTTCGTGGAGCTGGCACCAGAAGGCGGCGGCGCAGCCACGCTGCACCAGCGGCTGGCCGAGGTTCTTCCCCGCCGCCTGCGCCCCCGGCTGACGGTGCTGCCCGCCCTGCCGCGCACCGAAACCGGCAAGGTGGCCCGCGCCGAGTTGCGGGCCCGGCTGAGCGAAGCCAGCCTTCTCGTTGCTCGTTAGGCCCTGGGCGCTACCGCAGCCCGCCCGGCTCCAGCAGGGTCCACAGGTGGCGCAGCAGGGCGTCGGTGTCGGGGAACTCGCGCCACGTCACCGGTTGCAGGGGCGCGCGGCCTTCACGCAGCTGCAGGCGCAGGCCACCCGGGCGGCGTTCAATGCGCAGCACGTACTCCTCGGGGCCGCTGTCCGGGCCAGGGACGGCCCCCGCCTCGGGCGGCTGGGGCAAGGGGAGGCTGGGGTCAGGGCGAACAGGCTTCATCGTGGGCCAGGGTAGAAGAGCGGGTGTTGCGCGGGCGTTGCAGAGGCGCCCCACCCTTCTGCGGGCGCCGCTGGTCCCGGCCACCGTTTGCCCGCACCCCAGATGACCCGGCGTTCGCCCCGGCGTACACTGAAGGTCCACATGACCCCCCAGGCTGGGCTGTACCTCAAGACGCTGGGCGTGCCGCAGGTCACCCTGGACGGCGCGGCGCTGGACGTCCCCGGCAAGAGTCTGGCGCTGCTGGCGTACCTCGCCCTGGAAGGCCAGACCCCGCGCGAGGTGCTGGCCGACCTGCTGTGGACCGACCAGGACGAGGGCGCGGCGCGGCGCAACCTGCGGGTGCAGGTGCACCGCCTGCGGGCCTGCGGGGTGGGGGCGTGGCTGGAGGTGTCGGGGTCAGCGCTGGCCCTGTGCCCCAGCGTGCGCGTGGACCTGACTGAACTGCGCGCCGCGCTGGCCAGGGGCGAGCCGGGGCAGGCCGCCGCCCTGGCTGGGGGCCGCTTTCTGGACCATCTGGGCGTGCCGGGCGCCGCCACCTTCGAGGACTGGCGCGAGGCCACGGCGCAGGCCGCCTTTGAAGACCAGTTGCGCGCCCTGGACGCCGCCGCCGCCGCCCACGCCGGGGCCGGCCACTGGGCCGCCGCCCTGGAGGGCCACCGCCGCGCCCTGAGCCTGGACCCCCTGCGCGAACGCACCGTGCGCGCCGTCATGGACGCGCATCTGGCCCTGGGGCAACCCGCCGACGCCCTGGCCGCCTACGAGACCCTGGAGCGGCGGCTGCGTCAGGAGCTGGGCGCCGGGCCCCTGCCCGCCACCGCAGCCCTGAAAGCCCAGGTGGACGCGCTGCTGGCGGGTCCGGCGCCCAGCCCGCGCCCGGCGGGCGTGCCGCTGGTGGGCCGCGAGGCCGACTGCGCCGCCCTGCGCACGGGCCGCCTGACGCTGGTGCTGGGTGAGGCGGGCGTGGGCAAGACCCGGCTGGTCACCGAGGCGGCCGGGGACGCGCTGGTGGTGCGCGGCGCGGCGGAACTCACGCCGCTGCCCTACGGCGCGCTGCTGGACCTGCTGAGAAGCGCGGGGCTGCACCGCTGCCCCGAACGGCTGCGGCCGGTGCTGAGTGCTGCCCTGGCCGCCCCCGGCGCCCCGGGCCTGACTGACCGCGCCGCCCTGCTGGACGCGCTGGCCCAGGCCCTGGTGAGCCTGTGCAGCGGGCACACCCTGATCGTCGAAGACCTGCACTGGCTGGACCCCAGCACCCTGGAAGCGGCCTTCCTGGCGCTGCACCGGGGCGTGCCCCGGCTGTGGCTGACCGCCCGGCCCGGCGAACTGGCCGCCCGCGCCGACCTTCAGGCCGTGCTGGCCCGCCTGGACCCCCCGCGCCTCGCGCTGGCCGAACTGGGCGAGGCCGAGGTGGCCCGCCTGATCGAGCGCCTCTCGGGGGCCCCGGCGCCGCTGTTCAGCCGCCGCCTGTTTGAAGCCACCGCCGGGCATCCGCTGTTTTTGCTCGAAACCCTGCGCGACCTGCGCGAGCGCGGTCTGCTCACCGAGCGCGGTGGTCGCTGGCACACCCCCTTTGACGCCTCGACGGTGGATTACGCCGAGGTGCCCATTTCCAGCAGTGTGGCCGCCGCCATCGCGCAGCGGGTAGAGCGCCTGGGCCCCCAGACGCGGCAGCTGCTGCAGGCGGGGGCGCTGTGGGGCGAAATCTTTCCGGTGGCCCTGGTGGCCGCCGCCTGCGACCTGCCCGAACTGGCCGCCCTGGACGCCCTGGAGCGCGCCGAAGCCGCCCGGCTGATCGTGCCCGAGGGCCCGGCCTACCGCTTTGGACACCACCTGCACCGCCGGGTGCTGGCCGCCGGCGTGGGGGCCCCGCGCGCGCGGCTGCTGCATGGTCGGCTGGCACGGCTGGCGCCCCCCGGCACCCCCGCCGCCGCGGTGGCCCGCCACTTTGAACAGGCGGGCGAAGGCCCCCTGGCGTGGCCGCACTGGCAGCAGGCCGCGCAGGAGGCCGCCGGGCTTTACGCCCACGCCGAGGCCCTGGACCTGTACGCGCTGGCCCTGGCGGGCTCTCCCCCACCCCAGGCCGCCTTTGCCCTGCATGCCGCCCGCAGCGAACTGTGCCGCCACCTGGACGACCCGGCCACCCGCGCGCAGGCGCTGGCGGCCATGCAGGCCCTGGCCCACGACACCCAGGACCCCGCCCTGCACGCCGAGCACGCTGCGCACCACGCCAAGTTCTGCACCGAACAGGACGACTACGAGGCGGCGGTGGCCACTGTGCAGGCGGCCCTGAACACCTGGGGCCCGCTGCTCAGCGCCGACCACCACTCGGCCCTGCTGCTGGAGGGCGGCGCCGCCCTGGCCTGCCTGGAGCGCTGGCCCGAGGCCGAAGCGGCCCTGAACCGCGCCCTGGGGCACGGCCCCGCCCCGGCGCGCCGGTCCAACATCCTGTACTGGCTGGGCTACAGCCACTTTCAGAGTGGCCAGTTTGAGCGGGCCGCCGAGCAGTACCGCGCCTCGCTGGCCGCCCTGCCCGGCGAAACCCCCACCCGGGGCCGCGTGCTGAGCCTGTGGCGCTACGGCGCCAGCCTGCGCCGCCTGGGCCAGTGCCGGGACGCAGCGGCGGCGCTGACCGACGCCGACACCTGCGCCCGCACCCTGAACGCCGGTTCGATTCGCGGTCTGATTGTGGCCGAGCAGGCCGCGCTGGCCCTGGACACTGGCGACCACGACGCCGCCCGCGCCCTGGCCTTGGAGGCGCAGGCGCTGCTGTCCCCCCACGGCGACGAGGGCTGGGACGTGCTGCGGCCGGTGCTGGCGACGGTGGGACTGGTCCGGGGCAGTTGAGGGCTGCGCCCACACGGCACCGTATGGGGATGAACGTGGACCGGCTCGGCCAGCTTCTGGACGATGAGGCACTGGCCCAGACGGACTGACTCAGTAGCTATACCGGCAACCCCCAGACCAGCGGCGGCGCCTGAGCGTGCACGCCACCGAACTGGGGCCCGGAGCGCGCCGGCCTGGACGGCCAACCTTTTGCCCCGGCCCTGCCAGTCATCCGCGAGGGGCAGCCTATGGCAGAGCGCGCCTCGCGGCGCACCCACGCCGACGAACTGGACGCCCTGGCCGACGACGGCACGCCCAGCACCGCCCCTCACCATGAGCCGCTCTTTCTGGCGGCCCGGAGCTCTGCGCGAACTGCAAAGCTGCCGACCAGCCCCATGACCCTCTGGACCGTGCGTCGTGGTGCTTGCACGAGATGTCGCTCGTCGTGAACCTGCCGCACCTGTCCAGGCCAGCGCCGGGCGTGCGGCGCGCCGCTGCGCTATCCTCCCCTTTACCGCGCCCTGAACTCAGGCGTGGTCATCCAGAACCGCCCGAGGGTTTTTCCTGCCCCGTGAAGGCGTGGCAACCGGCCAACATTTCGGCACCGGTGCTCCCAGGAAGTTTCCGCACGGCGCTGACGATGGCGCGAGCGAATTCGATGGCCCGCAGGGCGGCGCATGGACGCTGCAACGACAAGGGCGGTGGCTGCCCCCCTCAGGGCTGGGGCCCACCGCCACCAGCTGGAAGGGGTAAGCACCGTGACGGACCTCCACGCCGAGGCGCACCAACGTATTCTTGTTCTGGACGGGGCCTGGGGCACGCAACTGCAGCGCGCCGGGCTCACCGAAGCCGATTTCCGCCTGCCGGACGCCGATCCGCTGCGCATGTACCGGGGCAATTTCGACCTGCTGCAGCTCACCCGCCCCGACGTGATCCGCGCTGTCCACCGCGCCTACTTTGAAGCCGGGGCGGACATCGCCAGCACGAACACTTTTAATGCCACCACCATCAGTCAGGCGGACTACGGCACGCAGGCGCACGCCCGCGCCATGAACGTGGCGGGCGCCCGGCTGGCGCGCGAGGTGGCCGACGAATTCACCGCGCGTGATGGCCGGCCCCGCTGGGTGGCCGGCTCCATTGGCCCCACCAACCGCACCGCCACCCTCTCGCCGGATGTGGAGCGCCCGGACTTTCGCAACGTCACCTTCGACGAGCTGGTCGCCGCCTACCGCGAGGCCGCCGAGGGCTTAATCGAGGGCGGCGCCGACCTGCTGCTGCTGGAAACGGTCTTTGACACCCTGAACGCCAAGGCGGCCCTGTTCGCCTGCGAAGAGGCCTTTGCCCGCGCGGGCCGCACCCTGCCGATCATGCTGTCGGGCACCATCACAGACGCCTCGGGCCGCACCCTCAGCGGACAGACGCCCGAAGCCTTTGCCATCAGCACGGCGCACGCGCGGCTGTTCAGCCTGGGCCTGAACTGCGCCCTGGGGGCCGATCTGCTGCGCCCGCACCTGCGCGAGATCGCCCGCGCCACCGAGGCGCTGGTATCGGTGCACCCCAACGCGGGCCTGCCCAACGCCTTTGGCGAGTACGACGAAACGCCGGCCCACACCGCCGCGGTGCTGGCCGACTTTGCCCGCGAGGGGCTGGTGAACATCGTGGGCGGCTGCTGCGGCACCACCCCGGAGCACATCCGCGCCATTGCCGAGGCTGTAAAGGACATCCCCCCGCGCCCCCTGCCCCGCCTCCCAGCAAGGCTGCGCCTGAGCGGCCTGGAAGCCTTCAAGGTCACCCCGGAGACCAACTTCGTGAACGTGGGCGAGCGCACCAACGTGACGGGCAGCCCCCGGTTTGCCAAGGCCATTCTGGCGGGCGATTACGACGCGGGCCTGAAAATTGCCCGCCAGCAGGTCGAGAACGGCGCGCAGCTGATCGACGTGAACTTCGACGAAGGCATGCTGGACGGCGAGGCGGCGATGGTGAAGTTCCTGAACCTGCTGGCCGGCGAACCCGACATTGCCCGGGTACCGCTGATGCTGGATTCCTCGCGCTGGGAGATTCTGGAGGCGGGCCTGAAGCGGGTGCAGGGCAAGGCGGTGGTCAATTCCATCTCGCTCAAGGACGGCGAGGCCACCTTTCTGGCCCGCGCCCGGCTGCTGCGCCGCTACGGGGCGGCGGCGGTGGTCATGGCCTTTGACGAACAGGGGCAGGCCGACACCGTGCAGCGGCGCATCCAGATCTGCTCGCGCGCCTACCACCTGCTCACCCAGCAGGCCGACTTTCCGCCCCAGGACATCATTTTCGACCCCAATGTGCTGACGGTCGCCACTGGGATTGAGGAGCACGACCGTTACGCCCTGGACTTTATCGAGGCCACGCGCTGGATCAAGGCCAACCTGCCGGGTGCGCTGGTGTCGGGCGGGATCTCGAACGTCTCGTTCTCTTTCCGGGGCAACAACCATGTGCGCGAGGCCATGCACGCGGTGTTCCTGTACCACGCCATCCGCGCGGGGCTGGACATGGGCATCGTGAACGCCGGGATGCTGGCGGTGTACGAAGACATTGAGCCCGAGCTGCGGGAGGCCGTGGAAGACGTGATTCTGGCCCGCCAGGGGGGCGCCACCGAGCGCCTGCTGGCCCTGGCCGAGCAATACAAGGGCGTCAAGCGCGAAGCGGGCGCGGTCAGCGCGTGGCGCGAGTGGGACGTGGACGAGCGCCTGAAGCACGCGCTGGTGCAGGGCATCACCGACCATGTGGCCGAAGACGCCGAGGAAGCCTACCAATTGCTGGGCTCGCCGCTGGCGGTGATTGAAGGGCCGCTGATGGCCGGCATGAACGTGGTGGGCGACCTGTTCGGGGCCGGCAAGATGTTCCTGCCCCAGGTGGTCAAGTCTGCCCGCGTCATGAAACGCGCCGTGGCCCACCTGACCCCCTACCTGGAAGCCCAGAAGCAGGCGGGCGGCGGCAAGGGCAAGGTGCTGCTCGCCACCGTAAAGGGCGACGTGCACGACATCGGCAAGAACATCGTGGGTGTGGTGCTGGCCTGCAACGGCTATCAGGTGACTGACCTGGGCGTGATGGTGCCCACCGAGAAGATTCTGGACGAGGCCACGCGTCTCGGCGCGGACGTGATCGGGCTGTCGGGCCTGATCACCCCCAGCCTGGACGAGATGGTGGGCGTGGCGCGCGAGATGACGCGCCGGGGCCTCACGCTGCCGCTGCTGATCGGCGGCGCCACCACCAGCCGGGCGCACACGGCGGTCAAGATTGCGCCCGCCTACCCGGGGCCGGTGGTGCATGTGCTGGACGCCAGCCGCGCCGTGACCACCACCGCCGAACTGCTCTCGGACGCGGCGGGGGTGCAGGCCCGCATCCGCACCGAGTACGACGCCCTGCGCGAGCGCCACGCGGGCCGGCAGGTGCGCCTGCTGCCCCTGGCCGAGGCCCGTGCCCGGGCCCCACAGCTCTCCCCCACCCCGGCCCCCGCGCCGCGCGAACCCGGCCGCCAGGTCATTGAGCCGCCCCTGGCCGACCTGCTGCCGTTCATCGACTGGACGCCCTTTTTCATTGCCTGGGAAATGAAGGGCCTCTACCCCACCATCCTGGCCGACCCCCTGCGCGGCGAGGAAGCCCGTCGCCTGTTTGCCGACGCCCAGGCCCTCCTGAACCGCATCGTGGCCGAGGAACTCTTCACGGCCCGCGGCGTCATCGGCCTGTGGCCGGCGCGGCGGAACGGGGACGACATTGTGGTTGATGGTGGACGGTTGACCGGTGATGGAGAACGATCAACCATCAACGATCAACCATCAACGGTCCTCCATACCTTGCGCCAGCAGCGCGACCAGACAGGCCCAAACATCGCCCTGGCCGACTTCGTGCAGCCGGCGGGCGACCATGTGGGCGCCTTCGCGGTGGCGATCCACGGCGCCGAAGCCCTGGCGGCGCAGTTTGAAGCGGCGCACGACGACTACAACGCCATTCTGGTCAAGGCGCTGGCCGACCGGCTGGCCGAGGCCTTTGCGGAAAAACTGCACCGCGACGTGCGGATGCGCCACTGGGGTTACGCCCCCAACGAGGCGCTGGACAACGACGCCCTCATCCGCGAACGCTACCAGGGCATCCGCCCCGCGCCCGGCTACCCCGCGCAGCCCGACCACACCGAAAAACGCACCCTCTTTGCCCTGCTGGGCGCCGAGGACGCGGGCCTGCGCCTCACGGAGTCCTGCGCCATGAGCCCGGCGGCAGCGGTCTCTGGGCTGTACTTTGCCCATCCCGAAGCCCGCTACTTCGCCGTGGGCCGCATTGGCCGCGATCAGGTCGAAGACTACGCCGCCCGCAAAGGCTGGACCGTGCCCGAAGCCGAGCGCTGGCTGGGGCCGGTCCTGGCGTATGACCCTGCGGGCGTTGATGGTCAACCGTTGATGGGGGATAGAGAGGGGCAGTTTCCATCACCCATCACCCCTCAACCATCACCCGTGGCCGGAGGCCGCCCATGACCCGCGTTTCCGTGGAGCTCGTGCCGCGCAGCCGCTCGGGGCTGCGGGCCGAACTGGCCGAGGTGGCGGCGCACCTGCGCGGGGTGGACACCATCAATGTGCCGGACCTGACGCGGTACTCGCTGCGGTCCTGGGCGGGGTGCGGCTTTGCGCGGCCGGGCTTTGCGGCCATTCCGCACCTGCGGGCGGTGGACTTTAACCCCCGCGAGCCGCTGCCGTTTCTGCCCCTGCTGGCGCAGCACGGGATTGACGAGGTGCTGGTGATCACCGGCGACGCCCCGGCCGACATGAGCGCCCGCGTGTACGACGTGGACGCCGTGGACCTGATCCGCCGCCTGAAGCGTGAAGCGCCGCATTTGCGCGTCTATGCCGGCCTGGACCCCTACCGGCAGTCATTCGTGCGCGAGCGGGATTATCTGGCCCGGAAGCTGGACGCGGGCGCCTGCGGGCTGTTCACCCAGCCCTTTTTCGATCTGCGCGTGGCCGACACCTGGGCCGATCTGGTCCCCGAGGGCCTGCCGGTGTGGTGGGGGGCCACCAGCATCCTCACCGAAGCCAGTCTCAACTACTGGCGGGCGCGCAACCACGCCGTGTTTCCCCGCTCGTTTACGCCCACGCTGGCGTGCAACCGCGCCTTCGCGGCCGACCTGCTGCACTTTGCCCGCCAGCGCGGCCAGCACGCCTACTTCATGCCGGTCAAGGTGAATGTGCTGGAGTACCTGGGCGGCCTGCTGGATGAACAGGCGGCGCCCTTGCGCCAGGACGCGGTGTAGCCCGGAGAAGAACCTGCTCCCGCAGCGCCGTTAACCCAGAACGAAAGACGCCGGGGTTGTCCGCCCCGGCGTCTCTTCTGGCCTGCTTCAGTTGGCGCTGTTGTCCACCACCACGGTAAAGCTCTTGCTGATCTTGCCCTTGGCGGGGATGTCCACCTTCAGGCTGGCGGCGCCCTGGTTGCGCACGGGCGCGGCGTTGTCAATGATGATCACGCGCCCGCCAATGCGCTCGGTCACCTCGGCGCGGATGGCGCGGTCCTTGCTGCTTTCAAAGGCGTAGGTGACGCGGTAGGTCGTCTTGGTCACATTGCCCTTGGCGTCTTTCACCTGCGCGGTGGTCTGCACCGTGCGGGTGTAGGCCACATCCGGGTCCTCGCCCAGCGTGAAGTCCACCGTGCCCCCCTCGCGCGTTTCCCCAATGCTTGTCTGGCCCACGATCCGGCCGTCCTCGCGCACCGTGATGGGCCCGGCGGGCAGGCGCTCATCGGCCTTGAAGCGGTAGAAACGGCTGAGGTTCCCCTCGCGCGTCTCCGTGCCGAAGTAGGTATTCAGCCCCACGTAGCGCTCAAAGGTGGTCAGCTTCGGCGCCAGGAAAGGCAGCGTCACCACGCTGTTGGCGGGCAGGCTGAAGGGGGTGGTCAGGGCGTAGCGGTACAGGCCGCGCAGCTCGCCCTGGCTTTCAATCTTGGGCGCGGCGCCAGTGGCCATGGGTGCGGGCGCGGCCATCGCCACGTCACGCATCATGTAGGCGGCTTCCTGCTGGTTTTGCACGTTCACGTCGCCCGCGTACAGCTCGGTGTTCTGCACGTCGTACGGCTGCTCGGTGGTGTTACGGATATCGGCCAGGGCGCTCAGCTGGGCGCCCGCGCTGCTGGCTTTCAGGGTGTAGCGCGGCTGCCACGTCACCGCGCGGGTGAGGTAGCCCAGGGTCCCCTGCCCGGGGCGGGCCAGCGTGTAGGTCACCGACTGGGTGGGCCGCTGGGCGTTCACGGGGGGCAGCACGTCAAACTGCAATTCCTCGTAGCGGGCGTTAAAAAAGCGGCCCTGGGCGTCTTTCACCAGCAGGTCACGGGCGCGCACCAGCGTCACGGGTTCGGTGGTGTCGCCGCGCTTCAGGTACACCGTCTTGCCTTCCAGGGTGGCCAGCCAGTTGGGCTCCTGCTTCTGAATGGCCTGCGTAAAGGCCAGCCCGTCCAGGTCCAGGCTGCCCGCCAGAATGCTTTCCCAGGTGTCCTGCGGCAGGTTCACGCTGAGGGTGGTGGTGGTGCTGCTCACCGGCTGGCGCACCTCCGAGAAGCTGGGGTAGATGCGCAGGTCGGCAGCCTGGGCACTGCCCAGGGCCAGAGCGGAGGCGACGGAAAGCACGGCGGGAAGCGCTGATTTCATGAAGTCATGCTGACCCGCCTCTCAATATGAGATGTGAGAGGCCCCGTCAGGAATGAAACAGAAATCACAGAAGGGTAGGGAGGCAGAGATCAAGGTTAGACCCCTGTTCTCCGCATGAGGCTGAAGGCGCCTCCTCTGGCAGACTCTCGCCTCGAAATCAAAGCGAAACAGGCGCCGTACCAGGGTCAGGAACGTGGAGGCACTGGGCCATACCCGACTCATCCTGCCCGCATCCCCCCATCCAAACAAACCACCCGCCCCCACATGCTGGGAGCGGGTGCGCCATCGGCCATCTGCGTTTACAGAATGTCGTCCCGGATGCAGGCCTTGAAATGCCCGGGGGCCACTTCGCGCAGTTCGGGAATCACGTTGGCGCAGTCGGCAATCGCGTAGCGGCAGCGGGTGCGGAACACGCAGCCACTGGGTGGGTTGATGGGGCTGGGGATGTCCCCTTCCAGAATGATGCGCTGGCGCTTCACCGTGGGGTCCGGCACCGGTGCCGCCGAGAGCAGCGCCTCGGTGTACGGGTGCTTGGGGTTGTTGTTCAATTCGCGGCTGGGCGCAATTTCCATCACGCGGCCCAGGTACATCACGATGATGCGGTCGCAGATGTACTCCACCACGGCGAGGTCGTGCGCAATGAACAGCACGGTCAGGCCCAGTTCTTCCTGCAGGTCCTGCAGCAGGTTGACCACCTGCGCCTGAATCGACACGTCCAGCGCCGAGACCGGCTCGTCGGCCACGATGAACGCGGGGTCCACCGCCAGGGCGCGCGCAATCCCGATGCGCTGGCGCTGACCGCCGGAGAACTCGTGCGGGTAGCGGCGCATGTGCTCGGGGCGCAGGCCCACCTTCTGCAGCAGTTCGGCAATGCGGTCCATGCGCTGGCGGCCCGGGTGCAGGTTATGAATCTGCATCGCCTCGCCGATGATGTCCGCCACCGTCATGCGCGGGTTCAGGGACGCGAACGGATCCTGGAAGATGATCTGCATCTCCCGGCGGTAATCGCGCATCTGCCCCTTGGAGAGCTTGGTGATGTCCGTGCCGTTAAACAGCACCTGACCGCCCGTGGGCTCAATCAGGCGCAGGATGGCGCGCCCGGCCGTGGTCTTGCCCGAGCCGGACTCGCCCACAAGGCCCACCACTTCGCCGCGGCCAATCTTGAACGACACGTCGTTGACGGCCTTGACGTTGCCCACCACGCGCGAGAGCAGCCCGCCGCGGATGGGAAAGTATTTTTGAAGATTGTTGACTTCCAGCAGGGTGGTGCCGGTGGTCGGCATGTTGCTGCGGGACTCTGTGCTGGATTTAACAGAAGCGGTCATGCGGTCACTTCCTGGGCCTGGGCGAATTCACGCCAGCGGATGCAGCGGGTGGTGTGGCCGCCGCCCGTGTCTTCCAGGGGCGGCACCGCCTTGGCGCAGTCGGGCACGGCAAACTTGCAGCGCGGCTCAAAGGCGCAGCCGGGGGGCAGGCTCAGCGGGTTGGGCACGTTGCCAGGAATGGCTTCCAGGCGGCCCTTCGGCTGGCCGGGCACGTGCGCCACCTCGCCGGGCCGGGGGATGGAATTCAGCAGGCCCATGGTGTAGGGGTGGCGCGGGGCCTTGAAGATCTCCACCACGTCGCCTTCTTCCACCACGCGGCCGCCGTACATCACCACCACGCGGTCGGCCATTTCGGCCACCACGCCCAGGTTGTGGGTGATGAACAGAATGCTCATGCCCACTTCTTTTTGCAGCTTGCGCATCAGGTCCAGAATCTGGGCCTGAATGGTCACGTCGAGCGCCGTGGTGGGCTCGTCCGCGATCAACAGGGCCGGCTTGCACGAGAGCGCCATAGCGATCATCACGCGCTGGCGCATCCCGCCGGACATCTGGTGGGGGTATTCGTTCACGCGCTTTTCGGGGGCTGGAATGCCCACGAAGCGCAGCATGTCGGTGGCCACACCCATGGCGTCTTTCTTGTTCTTGCCCTGGTGCAGCATGACGGCTTCGGCAATCTGGTCGCCGACCGTGTACACCGGGTTAAGACTGGTCATGGGCTCCTGGAAGATCATCGAGATATCGTTGCCGCGGATCTTGCGCATCTCCGCTTCGCTGAGTTTCACGATGTCGCGGCCCTTGAACAGGATCTCGCCTTCGACGATCTTGCCCGGAGGGCTGGGAATCAGGCGCATCACCGACAGACTGGTCACACTCTTGCCCGAGCCCGACTCGCCCACAACCGCCAGGGTCTCACCCTTTTTAATGTGGAACGTCACGCCGTCCACGCTCTTGACGACGCCGTCATCCGTATTGAAGTACGTCTTGAGGCCATTTACGGCCAGCAGGACTTCACCCTGGTGGGTCATTGTTCCTCCGTTTTCAGCACGCTGCACATCATACAACTGCTTTGAATTGTAAGGGGGAAAATGGTCGTGGGCGCGGCCCGCAGTTCCGGCCGCGCCCGCGCCTGGCGCCCTTAGGACCGCTTGCGGGGATCGAAGGCGTCGCGCAGACCGTCGCCCAGCAGCTGGAAGCACATCACCGTGAACACGATGAAAAAGCCGGGAATCAGCACCCAGGGGCGCTGGTTGAGGCTGCTCAGACCGCCGTCCTGCGCCAGCTTCAGCAGGCTGCCCCACGAGGCGTAGGGTTCCACGGCCCCAATCCCCAGGAAGCTCAGGCCCGATTCCAGCAGGATGTAGCTGGGAATGGCCAGCGAGGTGGTCACGATCACGTAGGTGGTCATGGTGGGCAGCATGTGCCGGATCATGATGCGGTTGTCGCTGGCACCCAGGCTCTTGGCCGCCGACACGAAGTCCTGCTCGCGCACGCTGAGCAGTTGCCCGCGCGTAATGCGCGCCAGGCCACCCCAGCCGATAAAGGCCAGGATCCCCAGAATCACGTACAGCGCCAGAATGGGGTTGATGTCCTTGGGAAAGACACTGCGCAGCATCAGCAGCAGGAACAGCGTGGGAATCGAGGCCAGCACTTCCACAAAGCGCATGATCAGCGTGTCCACGAAGCCGCCAAAGTAGGCCGCCACGGCCCCCATAAAGAGCCCGATGATCGTGGTGATCGCCACAGCCGCCAGTCCGATGGTCAGGCTGATCTGAGAAGCGTACAGCGTGCGGCTGAGCAGGTCGCGGCCCAGGTCCTCTGCACCGAACAGGTAGATGCTGCAGTCGGGGTTACCCGTGCCAAAGAGGTGCAGGTTGCCGGGAAACAGGCCCAGAATCCGGTAACTGTCACCCTTGACCCCCCAGTACAGGGGGCACTTCTCGCCCGTGGGCCCGAATTCGTTCACGAAGCTTGTCTCGTTGAATTTCTGGCCGTACTTGTACACGAAAGGCCGGCCGAAGGCGCCCGTCTCTGGATCGCGGAAATGAATGGGTGTGGGCGGATGAAAGCGGGTGATGTTGGTGGTGGAGTAGTTCGACAGGCCAGCAGGCGCCAGGAACGGCGCGAACAGCGCCATCAGGTACAGCAGAATCAGCAGGCTGCCGCCGATCTGGGCCAGACGGTTTTTGCGAAACTGACTCCAGGCCACGGAGAACTGCGACTGGCCCTGGGGGCGCGTCCGTTTGACGGTGGGGGTAGGTACTGTTGTGGTCATGCCACTCACCCGACCTTAATGCGGGGATCAACCACCGCGAGAAGAATGTCGCTCAGGGCGTTGCCCACAATCAGCAGCACCGTGCTAATGACGGTAAAGCCCGCGATCAGGTAGATATCTTGCGCGTTGAGGGCGTCAAGCAACATCGGCGTAATGCCGGGGTACCCGAAGACCACTTCCATGAAGCCCGCGCCGCTGACGGCTGCAGGCAGCAAGCCGCCGATCCCGGCCACAATGGGCAGAATCGCGTTGCGGAAGGTGTGCTTCCAGATGGCCGTGCGCTCGGTGACCCCCTTGGCCCGGGCCGTGCGCACGTAGTCGGCGCGCATGACTTCCAGCATCTGCCCGCGAATCACGCGCGTGGTCCCTGCGGCGTCACTGACAGCGAGCACCAGCGCAGGAATCAGAATGTGCTTCAGCACGTCCCACACCTTTTCCAGGGGGCTGAATGACGCAAACTCATTGCTGGTCATGCCGATAAAGGGAATGTCTATGTTGGTCTTCTGCTTGAGCACCAGCAGGCCGTAAATCACGATAAGGGCCAAGAAAAAGCTAGGAAAGCCCAGCAGGAAATACAGCACTACATTCACAGCTTTGTCGCCCAACGAATTCTGCCGCACCGCACCGAACACCCCGAGGGGAATGGCGATGGCATAGAAAAACAGCAGGTTCAGCAGCACCAGCACCATGGAATTGAAGATGCGGGGCTTCATGATGTCCCACACCGGCTGCTGGTAGGAGAACGACAGCCCGAAATCCAGGTGCAACACCATGTTGCGCATCCAGAGCAGGTACTGCTCCAGCGGGTGGCGGTCCAGCCCAAAGTTGCGCTCCAGGTTGGCAATCTGTTCGGGGCTGATGTTGGGGTTCAGTTTGGCAGGCGTCAGAAAATCGCCTGGGGCCAGTTGCAGTACAAAGAAAATCAGGACACTGGCCAGCAGTAGGGTCGGAATGGACTGCACCAGCCGGCGCAGCAGAAATGGAATCATGAACGTACTCCGTGGGTCTTCATGGGTGTGGGGGGCAGTCCGCGCGGGCGGACCACCCCCCGTGTGGGAGCAGAAACGGCAGGGCTTACTTGATGAACGTCAGGGCCGTCAGGCGCTGGCCGTAGTAGGCGTTCATCAGGGCGCTGGGGAATTCGCCGCCCAGGCGCTCGTTGAACGCCACATGGAAGTTGCCACCCACGAGGTAGATCACGGGCTGCAGCTCGGCTTCCGTCTTCATCAGCTGGGCCCCGACGGCGCGGCGGCGGGCGTCGTTCAGCTCGGCGTCGCCTTGGTAGTACAGCTTGGTCATCAGCTGTTCCTGGCTGGTCGCGCAGCGGCCGTTGGTGGGGTTGTTGTAGGAGTGCAGGTTGGTGCCGCAGGGAATCACGTTCACGCCGAAGGGCCAGATGTTGCTGCCGCCCGACAGACCCAGCAGGATGGCGTCGAAGGGCCGGTTTTCACCCTTGGCGGTCAGCTGACCCACCAGCGTGTTGAAGTCGATGGGCGTGAAGTTCACCTTGACACCGACCTTCTTGGCTTCGTCCGCGAAGATGCGGCCCAGCTGCTCCCGCACGGTGTTGCCCGCGTTGGTGCTCAGGTTGAATTCCAGCACCTTGCCGCTCTTGTCGGTCAGGTAGCCCTGGGCGTTCTTCTTGGTGTAGCCCATCTGCGCCAGCAGGCGGCTGGCTTCCGCGAGGTTGTACTTGTACTGGGGCGCACCGGCGGCCAGACCCGCGTCCACCTGCTGCTTGAAGATGGGGTAGGTGCTGAAGTAGGTGGGGGTGCCCAG
The DNA here is from genome assembly GCF_020166415.1 of Deinococcus multiflagellatus. Lineage (NCBI taxonomy): Bacteria > Thermotogati > Deinococcota > Deinococci > Deinococcales > Deinococcaceae > Deinococcus > Deinococcus multiflagellatus. Next base: position 352,969 of record NZ_JAIQXV010000003.1, on the reverse strand, counting down.
GCCACCCAGGGCCAGCTGCACCATGGCTTCGCGGTTGGCGATGTGGCTCATGGCGCGGCGGAAACGCACGTCGCGGAAGAGCTTCTGCTTGGCGGGGTCGCTGGCCTTGTTCCAGTTGAAGACAATCCACTGGCTGGTGGCCTGGGGGCTCACGTTGGCCTTCAGGAACGCCTTGAGGCTGCCGTTGTCGATGGCGCGCTTGGTCTGCGCGAGGTCATCGGCGTTGCGCATGCCCACCGTGTCAATCTGACCAGCCAGGAAGGCGGCCAGCGCGGCGTTGGCGTCAGCCACAATGCGCACCGACATGTTGCTCAGGTAGGGCAGTTCCTGGCCACGGCTGTCTTTGTTCCAGTCGCCGAAGTTGGGGTTGGCCTTGAAGCTGGCGCGCTCGCCGGCGCGGTAGCCGTCCAGGGTCCACATGCCCGGGCTCACAATCTGGTTGGGCGGGGTCGCCAGGGTCCACATCTTCTTGATGGCTTCGGCGCCGCCTTCACGGTAGGCCTTGCCAAAGATGTGGTCGGGCCAGGGCACGTAGCTCATGATGCTCAGGGCCGAGGCGCTGGTCTGGGGGAAATCAAACTGCAGCGTGTAGTTGTCGAGCTTCTTGATGACGATGGGCTTGCCCGCCAGGAAGAACGAGTCGTAGCTGTTCGAGCCGACCTTGTCGTCGGTGTGGATCTTCCAGGTGGTGATCCAGTCGTCGGCCGTGATGGCCTGCCCGTCGCTGAACTTCATGCCCTGGCGAATCTTGACCACGAAGCGCTTGTTGTTGTTGCTGACCGTGGGGGCGCCGGCGGCCATGTAGGGAATGAACTCGTCGTTGCGGGGGTCCTGGGTGAAGAGGCCCACCGTGCCCGTGCCGCCCATCGCCAGACGGCCAGGAATGCTTTCGGCCTCGGCGCTGGTAAAGGGGTTGAAGGTCTTGTAGTCCGAGATGGTGGACAGACGCAGTTCGCCGCCGCGCTTGTTGGCGGTGTTCTGGTCAGCTGCCCAGGCGGCCGGATACACGAACGGCTGGCTTTGGGCAGCGGCCGTGCCAACGGTCAGGGCAAGGGCAAGGGTCAGGATCTTCTTCATGGGTTCCTCCGGGAGGGGCAGATCTGGAATATGACAACGCGCCGGCGCGAGCCGGGGGCAGCATTCAGGAACAACGGTTTTCCAGCGAGGCCAACTATATGGAATGGCCTAGGTTTGGTCAAGGTTTTTCCTAACAATTGCTCGTTTGGTCTCATTTGGCAAAATGTCGTGCAGGGCCCACTTTTTCCAAGTGGCCTCTGGGGCCCTGGCCGGGCGGGGCTGCCAGCCCGGGCCAACTCCTGTGCGGCGCACCCCTTGACAGCGCCCTGGGGCCGCCTCAACGCTGGCCCACACCGCTGCGCCCAGCAGCCTCATTTCTGCGGCCTGATGGCCCAGTGGGCCAGGGACCAACACGCACCTCCCCGGTCACCACAGGGGCAACCGGGGAGGACACGGGCGCGCGTTTAGCGCGAGATAAAGCTGATCAGCAGGGCCAGCAGCATGAAAAAGCCGCCCAGCACGCTGGTGATGCGGATCAAGCCGCCCTCGACCCCACGGCCACCCAGCAGGGAGCCGCCCGACGCCATGCTGGCCGACAGCCCGGCCTGCTTGGGCACCTGCAGCAGCACGAAGAACACCAGCGCCACACACACCAGCGCAAACAGCACGATAAACAGGTTCAGAATCATAGAGAGACCTCGGCACGCAGGAGGCCGCGTGGGCACCCAGGCCCAGTCGCGGCACGTCAGCCTGTTCGGTATAGCACGGGGCCCGCTTTCCAGCCAGCCACACCTCAGCGGCGGCGCACCCGGCGCGCGCCGTGGTCGGGCCGCACGCCGTCGGCCATCAGGTGCAGCCACTGGCTCAGGTAGTAGCCCAGCAGGGGGGGCCAGAGGGTGAACAGCTCAAAGGACGCTGGCAGCTGGGGCACCCCCAGCCCAGGCACCACATAGAGCAGCGCGCCCCACACCAGCCCCACCATCAGGGCCACGTACAGCAGCCGGGTCAGCGGGCCCACCAGCCACGTGTGGGACCAGCCCCGGTGGCTGAACAGCATGCCGTAGGGCACCCACAGCACCCCCAGCAGGCCCCAGTGCCGCTTGCTGTCCACGCGGCCTTCGGCAAGGTCCAGGTCTGGCGAAAGCAGAAAGGTGCCGGCCGCAAAGGCGAGCGTGAAGTGCAGCCCCTGGGTGGGGGTCACGCGTATCAAACCCTGCCGGGTGGCCACCAGGGTCGCGGCGGCCAACACGCTGTAGGCCGCAATATTGATCAGGTTATGCACACGTCCGCTGGGCACGGGCGCCATTGTGCCAGAAGTGCGCGGCGCCCGGCCCGGGGGGCGGCGCGGCCCGGTCTGGCCGCCTGGACGCTGGGCCCAGGGCAAACGTTCATCTACCGTCAGGGAACTTCGGGCATGCTGTACGCACCCATGCCCAAACCGATTTCCCGCCTGCCCGGCCTGCTGCTGCTGACAGTGCTGCTGGGCGCCTGCCAACCGCCCAAACCCGCCCCGCAGGCCCTGGAGACGCGCACCGTCGCGCTGGGCCAGGCCACGACCCTGCGCGTGGACGTGCCGTTCTCGGGCCGCTGGCGCGTGCAGGAGCGGCCCGATTGGCTGACGGTCACGCCGCAGGCCGGCACAGGCCCGGTGGCGTTCTCGGTGACAGTGGACCGCACGCGCGCCACCCCCCTCAAGGCCAACCAGGCCGAATTGACCGCGGCCCTCAAGCTGGCGTGGTCCTCGGGCGAGGGCAGCAGCGAGCAGAGCGGCGAGGCGGGCTGGACCGTGACCGCGCGCCAGTTTGAACTCCGGGGGCGTGTGGTGGCGCCCGCGCAGGTGCAGGGCGCCGATGCCCAGGCCGCCCCGCAGGTGAACCGGGCCCCGGCCCCCGCCCCGCGCGGCGTGATCGTGAAGTACCGCGCGGCGGGGGCCCAGAGCGCCAGCGTGCGCGCCCTGCAGGCCGCCGGGCAGAAGGTGAGCAGCGTGCAGGCCCTGGGCAGCACCCTGACCCGGCTGAACGTGGCGGATGTGGACGCCGCCCTGCGCACCCTGCGCGCCGACCCCCAGGTGGAGTACGCGGTGCCCAACGCCGTGCTGCGCGCCCAGGGCACCCTGGCCCAGCCCGTGGTGCCGGGCGACCAGTATGCGGGGCTGCAGTGGGGCTACGCCCTGGCCGGATACGGCGCCGTGTGGCGGGACATGGAAGGGGGCGGCTACTCGCGCCCCGTGACCGTGGCGGTGGTGGACAGCGGCGTGCGCTTTGACCACCCGGACCTGAAGGGTCAGATGTGGGGCCCCGGCGAAGGCGCCCTGGACGTGCTGGGCTTTGAGGCGGCCAGCACCCCCGGCGGCCCACCCAAATATGACAACGGCGATGGCGACGGCCCCGACACCAATCCCACCGATCCCAGTGTGCCGGGCCGCAGCACCGGCAGCCACGGCACCCACGTGACCGGCATCATCGCCGCGCGCTGGGGCGACAATGGCCCGGCCTGCGCCGGTTGCAGCCCCACGGGCGTGGTGGGCGCCACCTACAAGGCCAATGTGAAGGTGCTGCCCGTGCGTGTCATTGATGCCCAGGGCGACGCCACCGAAGCCGATGTGGCGCTGGCCATCCGCTACGCCGCCGGGCTGCCCGTGACCCTGGGGGGCACCACCTACCGCACCCCGCATGCGGCGCAGGTGATCAACCTGAGCCTGGGCGGCGCCCTGAAGGCGGAAGACGCCCGCCCGCTGTGCGAGGCGATTGCCGACGCCCGCGCGGCAGGCGCCCTGGTGGTGGCCGCCGCTGGCAACGGCTACGGCACTGACCCCTACTATCCGGCCGCCTGTCCGGACGCCGTGGCGGTGGGCAGCGTGACCCTTTCCGGGGCCAGCGCCCCGGTGCGCTCACCCTTCAGCAACGCCTACCCCCAGGTGCAGCTTGCAGCCCCCGGGGGCGCCGAGCCCTACAGCGCCAACGCCTTTAACGGCGGCACCCTGAACGGCAAGGCGTTCCCAGACGCCATCTTCTCCACTGACTGGGACTACGCCAAGGACCAGCCGCGCTACGCGGCCGAGGTGGGCACCAGTCAGGCCACCCCACAGGTGGCGGCGCTGGCGGCCCTGCTGCTCAGCAAGGGCATGACCACTGGGCCGGCCGATACCCTGGCCCGCCTGAACGCCACCGCCACCGACCTGGGCGCCAAGGGCCGTGACGACCTGTTCGGCTTCGGCATGATCAACGCGGCGGCGGCGCTCAGCGCCCCGGCGGTGAGCAACACCTGGGGCCTGCGGCTGCAGCACGCCCGCGGCCAGAGCTTCCAGCCGGCGCTGGACCCCCTGGGCCGCTTCCAGGCCTTCCTGGGCGACGGCAGCTACACCGTGATTGGCGGCGCAGACCGCGACGGCAACGGCGTGTACGGCGAAACCCACGAACTGCGCGACGAGCGGCAGGTCACGCTGGGCGAGGCCAATCCCAGCGCGGATGTGGGCGACCTGACGCCGCGCTAAGCCCCAACCGTGGCCGCGCCGTGGAGGATGTCCCCACGGCGCGGCCTGTTGTTGCCCTGATACGGACTGCCGTCCATTTCCGGAACATCCAGGAAAGAACCGGATGTTCCCCGCCTTTGGCGCTGTGCCAATCCAATTACCGGAGATCCGTATTTTTTCCTTCCCCTTCTGCTGCGCAGCCGGATCAGTCCGGTCGAAAAAATTCCGTCAGGTGTAACGGAATTTTTCGGAAGTCGTATGCCTCCCAAAACCCTTACTGGCGCACGTCCACCACGGTTCGCCCACGCACCTGCCCGGCCAGAATCTGGGGGGCCAGGGCCGGCACGTCACTCAGGGGACGCACCTGGGTCACCTCGGCTAGGCGGGGCGCGGGCAGATCACGCGCCAGCCGGGCCCAGGCGGCTTCGCGGCGGGGCACCGGGCAGGTCACGGAGTCCACGCCCAGCAGGTTCACGCCGCGCAGAATCAGGGGAAACACGGTGGCGCGGAGCTCGCTGCCGCCGGCCAGCCCGCACACCGCCACCGAGCCGTGCGTGCGGGTGGAGGCGTAGGCGCCGGCCAGGGTCGCGCCGCCCACGGTGTCCACCACCCCGGCCCAGCGCTCCTTTTCCAGCGGGCGCGTCAGGGCCGGCAGTTCTTCACGGTGGATCACCTGCGCGGCGCCCAGGGCCTGCAGGTACGGGGTCTCCTCCAGCCGCCCGGTGCTGGCGGTGACGGTGTGGCCGGCCGCCGCCAGCAAGGCCACCGCCACGCTGCCCACGCCGCCCGCCGCGCCCGTGACCAGCACCTCGCCGTCCCCGGGGGTCAGGCCGTGCTCTTCCAGGGCCATGACCGCCAGCATGGCTGTGAAGCCGGCCGTGCCCACGCTCATGGCCCACTGGGCACCCACGCCCGGGGGCAGGGCCACGGCCCACCCAGGCTGCACGCGGGCCAGTTCGGCGTAGCCCCCATCCTGCCGCTCGCCTATGCCCCAGCCGGTGACCACCACGCCTGTGCCCGGGGCCCAGCGGCCCGAACGGTCTTCCAGCACGGTGCCGGCCAGATCAATGCCGGGCGTCATCGGGTAGGCGCGCAGCACGCCGGGGCGGCCCAGCACCGCCAGCCCGTCTTTGTAATTGAGGCTGGAATGGCTGACCGCAATCAGCAGGTCGCCTGCCGGCAGGGCGGCCAGCGGCAGGGTCTGAACTTCGGCGCGGGTGCCCTGGTCGTCTTTCACGACGCGCAGGGCGCGGTAGTGCTCGGGCAGGGACGTCATGGGGGCAGGCTAGCGCGCTGGGACAGCGGGTGAATCCCCACGACCAGCGAACCCACTGGCCCGGCCACCTGAGCGCACGCCCCCACGCTCATCTTCCATTCAGGACAGCGGGCCCGGCGGTGGGGGTGTGTTAGACTCCCCCCTGCATATGGAGCCTCCCAGTTCCGGCTCTTTGACCGCGCCCGGTGAAGACCGCCAAGGGGCGGCGTTTTTGCCACGGCCCACCCCTCCAACCGATCACCGACGCCCCGCCGCTGTGGCCGGGGCGGGCAGCATGCGCCTTGCGGATGATCGGGACGCGACGACGGAGCGCGTCCATTCATGAATGACTACATCGGTATTGCCGCCCTGTTCGTGCTCGTGCTGCTCAACGGCTACTTCGTGGCGGTGGAATACGCCCTGGTAAGCGTGCGCCGCACCCGCATTGACCAGCTGGCGGAAGAAGGCAACGCCACGGCGCGCGTGGTGCAGCGGGTGCTGGGGCGGCTGGACCTGTACATCGCCGCCGTGCAGCTGGGCGTGTCCATGATGAGCCTGCTCATCGGTTTCGTGGCCGAGCCCGCCATCGAGCACCTCGCCGAGCCGCTGTTTGAGCGCCTGGGCCTGCCCCAGGCCTACGAAAAGCCAGCGGCCTTTGCCCTGGCCTTCATTCTGAGCACCACCTTTCACATTGTGCTGGGTGAACTGGTGCCCAAATCGGCGGCGCTGCAAAAAAGCGAACAGCTAAGCCTGGCGATGGTGCGGCCCCTGGTGCTGTTCACCACCGTGTTCCGGCCCGTGATTCTGGGCCTGAACTGGCTGGGCGGCCTGGTGCTGCGCCTGCTGGGCCTGAAGGCCGTGGCCGGGCACCACACCGCCTATTCCGAAGAAGAAATCCGCATGATCGTGAGCGCCTCCAGCCAGGAAGGCGTGCTGGAAGACGACGAAAAAGAGCTGGTGTACAACGTCTTTGACCTCTCGGACACCACCGTGCGCGAGGTGATGACGCCCCGGATCGAGATGGTCCTGATGGACAGCGCCGCGCCGCTGCGCCGCCTGCTGGATATGCGCGCCGAACACGGGTACTCGCGCATTCCGGTGTTTCAGGACACGCCCGACAACATCGTGGGGATCGTGCACACCAGCGACGTGCTGGCGCACCTGGACACGCTGGACCATACCCTGGTGGCCGACATCATGCGCCCGGTGTTCTTTGTGCCTGAAGGCATGAAAATCAAGGACCTGCTGGCCAAGATGCGCGACAAGAAAAGCCACCTGAGCATTGTGGTGGACGAGTTTGGCGGCACCTCTGGTCTGGTGACCCTGGAAGACGCCCTGGAAGAGATTGTGGGCGAAATCTATGACGAGACCGATGAGGAAGAGGTGCCCATGATCGAGGTGATTGGCGAGGGCATGTACCTGATGGACGCCAGCCTGACCGTGGGCGAAGTGGAAGAGCGCCTGGGCAGCAACATTGAAGACGGCGAGGGTGAATTTGATACCCTAAGCGGCTTCATGACCAGCCACTTTGGCGACATTCCTGAAGCGGGCCAGCACTTTAGCCACAACGGCTGGACCTTCACCGTTGAAGCCGCCGACCAGCGCCGCGTGACCCGCGTGCGGGTGGAGCGCGCCCTGAACCCCGATTTCCTGGAAACCGAACCCAACCATGACTAACCGTTTGAACCTGACCCCTGATCCCCAATTGCTGGACGGCGCCAAAGCGGCCTTCAAACAGGCCTACGCCCCCTACAGCCGCTTTCATGTGGGCGCGGCGCTGCGCACGGCCGACGGCCGGGTGTACTTTGGCGCCAACGTGGAAAACGCCAGCTACGGCCTGGGCCGCTGCGCCGAGCAGAGCGCCGTGCAGGCGATGGCCACCGCTGGCGGGCGCGACTTTACCGACATCGTGGTCTACTCCGAGGCCACGCCGCCCGCCAGCCCCTGCGGCGCCTGCCGGCAGGTGCTGTTTGAATTTGCCCCGGACGCCCGGGTGGTGTGCACCAACCAGCACGGCCACGTGGTCAGCGGCTACGTCCGCGACTTCTTACCCGACGGCTTCCGCCTGGAGCACCCGGGCGAGGGCGACGAGGTCCGCGTTCAGGAGCAGTGAGAGCAATCAGGGGCGGCGACAGGCCGCCTCTTCCTTTGGTGCCAGGGGAGAGGGCCAGTCGTACGCGCAAAGGCGAGAGGGTGTGGCGAGGGCCTTGACGTCCGGTTTGAACGCCTCGCCAGGCAGCACAGGCGCCCACACGTCGCCCGGCCGTGATAGTGGCTGCCAGCTCCACCCTGAGCCCAAACAGCGGCCCCTCAATGCCGAAGGCGCCGCTGTCCTTCCCTGGCACCCGCTTCGTTCGCCCAGAGCTGTTGAGGGTAAAGCCCGGGGTGACTCTGGGTTCCGCTCTGAACCCACGCCTTTTGGATGTCATACGGATTCCGGATCATCCGTTACAGCCCCTCCGCGTCGCTTCGGTGCTTCCACTCCTATCCGTCACCGTTTTTCCTTCTCCCTCCGGTCGGGTTGATCAGTTATGGAATAACTGATCAACCGGAACCCTTATCACGCCTGAGCATCCGGCTGCCCAGTGCTGAGGGGCAGAGCGGGCATACGGCGCGCACCCAGCCCCGCAGGTCTCAGCGCCGCACCATAGCGGGCGCCCTCCACCCCTTGCCCAAGCCTGGCCCAGAGCCCACCTCTTCTGCCGCCCCCAGCCCCAACCAAGCTGGTTTAGCGCGTGAACGGGTGCGAGGTGTCCAGGACCGGCGCCGTCGTGGTGACCACGTTGCCCGACACCGTGCCCGAGGTGCCGTTCAGAAACTGCGACACGCTGAGGCCATACAGCGTGTTGTTGGTGACCGTCATGGGCACCTTGCCTGGGTTCAGCAGGCCCAGGGCCGTGGCGCGGCGGTTGACCACCACGTTGTCGGAGATGGTCACCGTGCGGCCTTCGCGCAGCAGGCCCTCGGTGCCGTAAGTGAGGATCGCGGAGTTCTGGCTCTGGGCGCCCTGCTCAATGACATTCCCGGTGACCGTGAGATTGCCGCCGTTGGGCACGTCAATGCTGTAGCTGGCCGTGCCCTGCAGGTCGAACAGGCGGCTGTTCGTAATGGTCGTGCTGCGCGCCCGGCTCTTGAATTCGTGGCCCACGGCGGCGCTGTGGGAGTAGCTGCGGTCGAAGGTCAGCTGCCCCACCTCGCCCACATACAGGTTGTGGGTCTGGCCCGGGTCACCCAGGCCGTTGTGGTCGAATTCGGTGCGCAGGATGCGGATGCTGCCCAGCGGGGCGCTGCCGGCCAGCAGGCCGTTTTCGTTGTCGTGCAGGTAGCTGTCTTCAATGACCAGGTGCCCGCCCTGGTAGCGCACCCCCGCGCCGTTGCGGTCGGGCACCCTGGCGCCGGTCAGTTCCAGACCGCGCAGGGTTACGTCGGTGTTCGTGGTGATGATGGCCTTGCCGTTGGACGGGGAAACGGTCGCCACCAGCCGCGCCAGGCCGCTGGTGCTCTCGATGGTGATGCGGGTGCTGACCTCGAAAAAGTCGTTGGTGTAGGTGCCGGGGTCCACCCGAACCGTGTCGCCGTCGCGTGAGGCGGCCACGGCAGCGCGGAGGGTGGCGTAGGTTTTGCCGGGACCCACGGTCAGCACCCGCCCGGCCGTGGGGGCCGGCACCGTTGGCGTCTCTGCTGCGGGCGCGGCTACAGGCGGGGATGCGGGCGGCGCGGCAGTGGGGGACGTGCAGGCGCCCAGCAGAAGCGTCAGACCAAGCAGGGCAACGGAAGGGAAATGGGTCGTCATCGCAGGTCTCCTGTCCAGGGCACTGGCGCGCAGCGCAGGTGGCCCCCAGCGGCCTGGCCCCACCACCCTACAGCGGCGGCCCAGAGCATGACGGGGAAAAGGGCACACCCCAGCCGGCGTCAAACATTCGGCCAATGAAAAGTGAGGGCGGCACGCCAGGACACAGAGGGCAAGTAGACCGAGAGTCGGAAACCAACCTGCACGCCTCTTCCCTGTCCCCACTTCCCGCCCTCACCACGCCGCTGGGGTGCCCGTGACAGGCACCCCAGCAGTGGACATGGATGGGTTGTTTCAGTCGTGGGCGCCGACCAGCTCCTTTTCTTTGCCGAACTGCTGGGCCTCGGTGCTGCCGGCCAGGGCGGTGGTGCTGCTCTGGCCGCCGCCAGCCGCCTGCGCCACCAGATCAAAGTAGCCAGTCCCCACCTCACGCTGGTGCTTAACGGCCGTGAAGCCGCGCTCCTGGGCCGCGAACTCGCGCTCCTGCAGCTCCACGAAGGCGCTCATCTGGGTGCGGGCGTAGCCGTAGGCCAGATCGAACATGCTCATGTTCAGTGAGTGGAAGCCCGCCAGGGTGATGAACTGGAACTTGTACCCCAGTTTTCCCAGTTCCACCTGAAACTTGGCAATGGTCTCGTCGTCCAGGTTCTTTTTCCAGTTGAAGCTGGGCGAGCAGTTGTAGGCCAGCAGCTTGCCGGGAAACTGGGCGTGCACGGCTTCAGCGAACCTGCGGGCGTCCTCCAGGTTGGGCACGCTGGTTTCGCACCAGATCACGTCGGCGTAGGGGGCGTAGGCCAGGGCGCGGGAAATGGCCTGCTCAATGCCGGGTTTGACGTAGTAAAAGCCTTCGGGGGTGCGCTCGCCGGTGCAGAAGGGCTTGTCATTCTCGTCAATGTCGCTGGTCAGCAGGTTGGCGGCGTCGGCGTCGGTGCGGGCAATCAGCACGGTGGGCACGCCGCTCACATCGGCGGCGAGGCGCGCGGCATTCAGCGTGCGGATGAACTGGCTGGTGGGCACCAGCACCTTGCCGCCCAGGTGGCCGCACTTCTTCTCGCTGGCGAGCTGGTCCTCGAAATGCACGCCTGCGGCCCCCGCCTCGATCATGGCCTTCATCAACTCAAAGGCGTTCAGGGGGCCGCCAAAGCCCGCTTCGGCGTCGGCCACGATGGGCACGAAGAAATCAATGTCGCTCTTGCCCTCGCTGTGCTGAATCTGGTCAGCACGGCGCAGGGTATTGTTGATGCGCTTGACCACATCCGGCACGCTGGAGGCCGGGTACAGGCTCTGGTCGGGGTACATCTGCCCGGCGTTGTTGGCGTCGCCCGCCACCTGCCACCCCGACAGGTAAATGGCTTTCAGGCCCGCTTTCACCTGCTGCATGGCCTGGTTGCCGGTCAGGGCGCCCAGCGCGTTCACGAAGGGCTCTTCTTTCATGGACCGCCACAGCTTCTGGGCGCCGTGCTTGGCCAGCGTGTGTTCGATGGGCAGGCTGCCGCGCAGTTTCACCACGTCCTCGGCCGTGTAGTTGCGCTTGATGCCCTGCCAGCGCTCCTCGGTCTGCCAGGTTTTTTCCAGAATTTCAGCGGGCGTACGCGGGTTGGGAACGGGGGGGTTGGTGGTCATGGGGGGGCCTCCTCTGGGTGTGGGGGACGGTGCCACGCCTCACAGAGACGTGGACCAGGGGGATGGCGGCTTGCCCGGAAGTGGGCGGGGTGTTGCTGTAGGGGCATTGTGCCTGCCCGGCCCCGGCGGCTGGGGTGGTGTACCCACACCCGCGCGAAGTACACCACCGCGAGAGGTACACCACCCACGGCCAAAAAAGAGGGCGCCCCACCGGACGCCCTGGGCCACTGCCCCTTCCCTACTCGCCGCGCAGCCACGCCCCCAGGGCCGCTTGAAAGTCGGCGTGGTGGTCATGGTGGTACAGCAGGCCGTGAAAGCCGGCGTCCTGCGCGGCGTCAATGTTTTCCTGCACGTCGTCCACAAAGGCCACCTGTGCGGCCGGCACACCCATGGCCTGTTCCAGCGCGGCAAAGGCTTCGGGCGCGGGTTTCTTGTGGCCCAGTTCGTTGCTGAACACCAGGGCGTCAAAGCGGGCAAAGCGGGGATCGCGGCGCAGGTGGTCGCTGACCACGGGGTAGTTGTTGCTCAGCAGGCCCACGCGCACGGTCCGGGGCAGCGCGGCCAGCGTGGCGTACATGGCCGGGTTGTCGTGAATGCTGCCCAGGTACAGCGGCTCGAAGTCCTCATAGGGCAGGGTCAGGCCTGTTTCTTCCTGCAGCACCGCCCAGAACTGTGGCAGGGTCCAGGCGCCCACCTCCAGCTGCCGCACATGCCGGAAATAGCTGTCGCGCACGCGCTTCACAGGCACGCCCCCGCGCTCGGCCACGTTCTGGGTGCTGCGGCCATCGAAGGTGCCAATGGTGAACACGCCGCCCCAGTCAAAGGCGACGTGGCGGGCCGGAAGAGAAGCGGTCATCCGCCGATTGTGGCGCAGCCCTCGTGCTGGCCCCGGCGCGCTGCCTGCACAGCCGCGCGGCGTGGAAAGTGCGCAGCGCGGCTGTTCCATCGCCGCCTGCCCTTGGGTTCGCTCTCCGAGTCTGCGACGCAGCTTTCGCGGGTCCGCTCGCCTTCTGCCCACCTGCGTTGCGTCTCAGCCAGACAGCCGTCTGTGGCCCTTCGCCTTCAAGTGGGAAGCCCGGTCAGGCGCTGTCCACCAGCAGGCCCCGCTTGTTCCAGGCCGCCAGATTCAGGGCATGCAGGGCCTGCCAGGGCCGCAACCAGTCACTGTCGGGGGCCAGCTTCTGGCCCCGGCCGTGGCGGGCCACATGCTGCCGGTGACACCCCACCAGTTCCGCCACCCCCGCGCCCGGATGCTGGTGCACGTCCACCTCGGCGCCCGGCGAGGGCGACAGGGGATGCGGGGCGCTGGTGGTCAGCACGCAGGCCAGCCCACTGGCCCGGTCGCGCAGCCACGTCAGCAGCTGCACAAAGGGCCAGCCGGCCCCCGCGCTCTCAGGGGTTTCGCTCCAGCGCAGCGCCGCCGAGGTATCTGGATCCAGGGTGTAGGCGCGCAGGTGCCGCACCTCGTTGAGTGTGGGCAGGTAGAAGGTGCCGTGGGCAGTCGCCTGCGCGGCCAGCAGTTCGGCGCTCAGGGCGCCCAGGGCGCGGCTGTCTTCCGGGCTTGCGCCCCAGGGCCGCTCGGGCAGCGCCTCGGCGGTCAGCAGCGGGCTTACGGGGGGACCGGGCACCGGGCGCGCCACCAGGCGCGCGGCACTGATCTCGGGCAGCAGGGCCACCGCCCGCTCCTGACCAACCAGGGCCTGCAGTTCCTCATCGGTCAGGGCGGCGAGATTCAGGCGGGAAGGCACGGTGTTCAGCATACGGCGCGCTTGTCACAGGGTTGGCACACCTTCGGCCCGGGGCGGCAACTGCCTATAGTGAAGGCCGATGAGTGGCCTTTCTTCCTACCAGGAACAGTTGCAGGCAGTGGCGCGGGTGCTGGGCGCACACACCGGGCCCATCGTGGTGCTGGCGCACGAAAATCCGGACGGCGACGCCCTGGGCAGTGTGCTGGGCCTGAGCCGGGCGCTGCGCAGCCTGGGGCGCGAGGTGCTGGCCCCCATGCAGGTGCCGCGCTACCTCGCCTTTGTGACGCAGCCCGGCGAACTGTGCGCGCCCCTGACCGAGTGGCCAGCTGGCGCCCTGGCGGCCGTGCTGGACGTGGACAACAACGACGCGGCCCGGGTGGCGGGCGCCGACCTGGGGACCTTTACCGGCCCAGTGGTGAATGTGGACCACCACGGCACCAACGCCCGCCGGGCCACGGCTGGGGTGGTGGAGCCGGCCATTCCGGCCGCCGCCATGATGGTGGCCGATCTGCTGGCCGTGATGAATGTGCCGCTGACCCCGGAGATCGCCACGCCGCTGATGCTGGGGCTGGTGACCGACACCGGCAGCTTCCGCTTTGACAGCGTGACGCCCGCCACCTTCGACTGCGCCGCGCGCCTGCGGGCGGCGGGCGCGCGGCTGGGCTGGCTCAGCGACGAGCTGGGGCGCAACCCCCGCACCTACTACACCCTGCTGCGCGAGGTGCTGGGCACCCTGGAATTCCTGCATGACGGCCGGGTGGTGCTGGCCCGCGTGACCGAGGAGATGCTGACGCGCGCCGGGGCCGCCTGGGACGACGTGGAAAACTACGTGGGCACCCTGCGCAACGCCGAGGGCGCCCAGCTCGCCGTGATGATCAAGGACTACGGCGACCGCGTGAAGGTGTCGCTGCGCTCACGCGCGGGCCTGAGTGCCCAGAACATCGCGGTGGCGCTGGGCGGTGGCGGGCATGTGCCCGCTGCGGGCGCCACCCTGAATCTGCCCTACCAGGCCGCGCGGGCCCAGCTGGACGCCGCCGTGGCCTCTGAACTGGCCCGCGTGGATGAGAGCGCCAAAGGCGGCTGAGCGCCTGAGCATAGAAGCAGGCGGCCTGCTCTTCCTGGCGGGCCGCCGCGCTGTCTGCGTTCTGCCCTTCTGTGCTAAACCTGGCGTCGACCGTGCCCCACTGCCCGGCCTGGACTGCCAGACCTGCGCCCTGGTGTCTGGCTGTCCACCCACTGTCAAGGCTGATGAGCTTGGTTGGCCTCGGGCCGGTACGTCAGCAGCACCACGCCGGCCCCCAGGGGCCGGGCGGCCCGCAACGTCATGGCGAGCCGGTCGGTGTCTGAAAACAGCCGCTTGCCTCGCCCCAGCACTGTGGGATAGACCATCAGGCGCAGTTCGTCCACCAGACCGGCGCGCAGCAGGGTCTGAACCAGGGCCGCGCTGCCGTAGGTCAGCAGGTCGCCGCCCTGCTGCTGCTTGAGCCGCTGGACAGCGGTGATCACGTCCCCCTCCAGCGGGGCCGCATTCCAGGTCAGGGGCCCGGGCGCAGTGGTGGCGACGAATTTCGGCAGCTCGTTCATCCGCTCGCCAAACGCGCCGGTGCCGGCGGCGGCCGGCCAGTACGCCACAAATTCTTCGTAGGTGACGCGGCCCAGCAGCAGGGCCCCACACGCAAAAAGTTCATCGAACTTGAATTGGCCGATCTCCGGGCTGACGTGACCCGCCTGCCAGGGCGTGGGCTCCTCCATCACGCCGTCCAGGGTCACAAATTCGGTCACGATCAGCTGGCGCATGGGGGCTCCTTGGGAACTTTGGGGTTCAGGGCGCCCCGAGCGTGGGCTTGCCTGGGCCCTCCAGCACCGCGCGGATGCCCGCATTGATCCAGGCAAAGGCGCGGCGGGTGTTGGGCATGGTGTAGGTCTGCTGGGCCCCGTGCTGCATGAACACGTACACCAGGTGGCGGTGGTCTTTGGTCTCCACGTAGCCGCTGTAGGTCAGCAGGCGCCAGCCGTTGCCGCCCTTCCCTGCTGCGTAGGCCACCTGCCCCTGGTGGGTCAGCGTGAGGGCCGAGCGGCCGTACCCCAGCGCCATCACCTCGCGCTGCCACGCCTGGGCGCGCGGACTGAGCCCCGGGCGCAGGAATTCGTGGGCCACCAGGGTGCCGAATTCGTAGGGCGTGCTGACATTCAGGGCCTTTAAGTCGTCTTCCGGCTGGTGACGGTGGTCAAAATAGTCGTCCAGGCGCCGCTGCAGGTCGTCGGCGCGGTAGGCGCGGGCCTCGCGGTCAATCTGGGTGGCCAGCTGCAGCCGGGCCTCGCCGCGCGCCCCCGCCCAGCGCCGGGTGCCGTTGTAGGTGGCCGACAGCCCGGCCTGCGCGGCCCACCAGTCCCGGGTGGGCAGAATCAGGCGGGTGGCGCAGAGGCCCAGTTCGTCGGCGGTGTCCTGCACCGCCTGCAGGCCCACGCGGCGGTGCAGGATGTCGGTGGCGGTGTTGTCGCTGCTGCGAATCATGCGCTCGGTCAGGGTGCGCACGTTCGAGCCGTCGTAGGGGTACGCCCCCAGCGACTGGTTGTCCCGCGTCACGTCAAAGCGTTCGGTGGGGGACAGCGTGCCCCGGTCAAAGGCCCGCAGCACCGCCCACAACACCGCCTGCTTGTAGGTGCTGGCCAGTGGAAAGACGCTGTCGGGGTTGGTGCCCACTGCCCGCAGCGGCTGCAGGGTCCGGGGATCAAGTTCCGCCACCCACAGGCCCAGCCGCCCGCTGAGGGGCAGGGGCGGCGGCGGCGCCTTGGGCACCGGGGGGGCGTGGGCCAGGCAGCCGTCCGGGTCGCGGGGGGCTGGCCGGGCGTCAACCTGCAGGGTGCTGGGCGCCGGGGCGCGCTCCAGCCGCACCTGGCCCTCGGGCTGCGGCGCGCGGCAGCCCACCAGCAGGGCCAGCACGGCGGCGGCGGCCCAGGTCTGCATGGCCCTCACTTCAGGCGTGCAGGGGTTCGAGGGTCACGCCAATCGTGCCGGGCCCCGCATGGGTGGCCACCACCGCGCCGATGGGGTGGTCGCCCAGGTCGTCGAGTTGCAGGCCCTGCAGGCCCGCGCGGACCTCTTTGAGGTACCCTTCACCGCCAGGGGTGGCCATGAAGGCGGCGCGGGCCCCGCCGTGCTGCGCAGCGTACTTGCGCACGTGGTCCATGAGGTCCTGCATGGCCTTTTTGTGACCGCGCACCCGCCCGGCCGACTCCACGCGGCCATTTTTCACGGTCAAGATGGGCTTGATGTTCAGCAGGCTGCCCAGCAGCGCCTGCGCGCCACCAATGCGCCCGTTGATGCGCAGGAAATCCAGGGTGTCCACGGTAAAACGGATATCGGCCACAGACGCCACGCGCTCCAGCTCGGCCACGATCTCGCTGACGCTTCGCCCGGCCTGCACCATGTCCAGGGCGCGCAGCACGCGCATGCCCAGGCCCATGCTCACCGACTTGCTGTCCACCACCGTGACCTTCCCGGCGAATTCCTGCGCGGCCAGCCGGGCGCTGCCCACCGTGCCGGACATCTGCCCGCTGATGTGGATGCTCAGCACGTGCTCGGCGCGCTGCAGGGCCTCGGTGTACACCGCCGCGAACTCGGCCGGACTGGGCTGGCTGGTGCTGGGCGTTTTCTTGCCGGCTTTGAGGCCCGCAAAGAGGTCTGAAGGCGTGATCTCGATGCCGTCTTTGTGCATCTTGCCGTCAAACAGCACGTACAGCGGCACACTCACGATGCCGAGGTCCGAGCACAGCTGCGCGCTGAGGTCACTCGTGGAGTCCGTGACAAGGGCGGTGGTCATTCCCTGATCTTACCGTGACCTGCCTCACCAAGAGCAGGCGCCGCCCGTCACGTGAACAGGCGGCGCCGCAGGCCTTCAGCTGGGCAGGGTGGTCAGCTGCCCTTCTTGGGCGTCCATTTCTTGCGGCCAGTGGCGGCGCTGTCGCCCGGAGTGGGATCAGGGGCAGAGGACTCAGCAGCAGTCGGCTCGGGGGCAACAGCGGCTTCGGTCACCCCGGGGGCCGGGGCTTCGGGTGCAGGAGCCGCAGCGGCACTCTTCGGGGCCCACTTCTTGCGTTCGGGGCTGGGGGCCGCTTCGGCCTCGGCGGGGGCACTGGGCACGGGCGCGGCCTCCACCTCTGGGGTGGCCGGGACGGCGGGGGTGCTTGGGGCCGCACTGCCCTTGGGGGCCCACTTCTTGCGCTCGCCTGGGGCCGGCGCGGTGTCGCTACTGGGCGCCGCCTCCTGGACCGGTGGGGTGGGCTCCGTCGCCGCAGGGGCAGGCGCGGCGTCGGCCTTCGCCTTCGGCGTCCAGGCTTTGCGGGCCGGGGCCTCGGCGGCGGGGGTCGCAGGTTCGGCCGCAGCGGGCGCTGGGGTCACCGGCGCGGCGCTCACATCGTCGGCCGCCTTGGGCTTCCAGGCTTTGCGCGCGGGGGCCGCCGGCTCGGCAGGTTCAGGGGCCGCCACTGGGGCTGGATTCACGTCGTCGGCCTTGGCCTTGGGGGTCCAGACTTTGCGGGCCGGCGCCTCGGTGGTTGGGGCATCTGGGACCGGGGCGGCAGTGGCGGGAGCGGTGGCAGGAGCAGCGGCAGGCGCCACATCGTCGGCTTTTGCCTTCGGGGCCCAGGCCTTGCGGGCGGCGGGGGTGGGCGCGGCGGCCTGCAGCTCGGGCTGGGTGTCCGGGTTCTGCACCGGGCTGCCAGGCTGGGCGTTGAGGGTGTCGGCGCTGGTTTCGCCCACCACGGCCTCCGGGGCACCCGTGCCGGGCGCTTCGCCGGTGCGCTCCATCGGCAGGGCAGCGTTCGGGGTCATGGCGGCGTCGGCCTGCACCTCGGCTGGGTCACTGACCACGGCCAGGGCCACGAACTCGCCACTGGCGCGCTGCACGCTTTCCAGCATCAGCTCGGCCACGTCCTTGACCACGATGTCGTCGCGCTTCTGCTTTTCGGGCGTGGAGTTCATCATCGCCTTGCAGAAGGGGCAGCCCACGGCGACCACTTTGCCGGTCTGCTCGTAGTCGTCGCTGGCGGCCTTGGCACTGTCCAGCCGGGCCTGAATCTCGCGGAAACGGTTGTCGGACACGCGCTCGCGGCCCTCTTCCTCTTCCTTCCAGAACTGCGCGCCGCCGGCCCCGCAGCAGAACGAATTCTCGCGGCGGCGCTCCAGTTCCAGCACCTCGCCGGCCATCTTGGTGATCAGGGTACGGGGGGCGTCGTACACGCCGTTGTGGCGGCCCAGGTAGCAGGGGTCGTGGTAGGTGACGTTCTGGGCCAGCTGCTCCATAGGCAGCTTGCCGGCCGCCACCAGCGTTTCCAGGTACTCGGTGTGGTGGATGGTGCGGTAGTCGCCGCCCAGCTGCCGGTACTCGTGGCCGATGGCGTTCATGCAGTGCGGGCAGGTCGCCACGATCAGCTTCGGCGCCACCTGGTTCAGGGTCGCCACGTTTTCTTCGGCCAGTTGCTGGTACAGGAATTCGTTCCCGGCGCGGCGGGCGCTGTCACCCGTGCAGGCTTCCTTCTTGCCCAGCACCGCGTAGTTCACGCCGGCCTTGTCCAGCAGCTGCACAAAGGCGCGGGCCACCTTCTGCGCGCCGGGGTCGTAGCTGGCCGCGCAGCCCACCCAGTAAATGACGTCGGGCTCGGGGTTTTCGTCAATGGTGGGGACTTTCAGGCCCTCGGCCCACTCCATGCGCTTGTCGCGCGAGATGCCCCAGGGGTTGCTGGCGCGCTCCATGCCCCGGAAGGCGGTCTGCAGCTGGGGCGGGAACTCCCCGGCCACCATCACCTGATGGCGGCGGATATCCACAATGTCCAGCATCTGCTCGTCCTGCACCGGGCACACCTGCATGCAGGCGCCGCAGGTGGTGCAGGCCCAGACCGATTCCTCGTTGATGGCGTATTCCAGCAGCGGGTGGGCGGTGCTGGCCCCAGCTTCAAAGGGTGCCGGCTTCAGCGTGAAGGGGCTGGGGTGCGCCGCGATCACGTTCAGTTCCATGCGCTTGTTGATTTCCAGCGCGGCTGGGCTCAGGGCCTTGCCGGTGGCGTTGGCCGGGCACACGTCCTGGCAGCGGTTGCACTGAATGCAGGCGTAGGCGTCCAGCAGCCGGGGCCATTCCAGGTCTTCCAGCTTTTCCACGCCCAGCTTGGGTTCCTCGGCTTCCATCGCCTCGGCCAGCCCCTTCATCGGCGGCAGCACGCCGCTGCCTGCGGGGCGCTTGAGGGCGTAGTTCAGGGGCGCCATGAAGATGTGGATGTGCTTACTGAAGGGGAAGTACGCCAGGAACGCCAGAATGGAACCCAGCGCGCCCCAGTACCCGGCAATGCGCCAGCCCTCAATGGCCTGCTCGCTGGCCCCGCCAAACAGCACGCGCCCCAGCGCCGAGGACAGCGGCTGGAACGAATCGTAGCCGCCCAGCACGCGCGATTCCTCGGCCATCTTGGCGGCGTTGCCCAGCACGCGGCTGCCCACATGGAAGGTGATAAAGCCCGAGACGATCAGCGAGTCGCGCAGGATGTAGTTGGCGCGCAGCAGCGGGTGCAGCAGCGTTTTTTCGGTGAAGCGGAAATCGCGCTTACTGGGCAGGAACAGGCGGCGAATCACCAGACTGAGCACGCCAACGAGCACCAGGAAACTCAGAATGTCGGCCAGCAGGTTGTAGCCGGCCAGCAGCGGGCTGCTGCGGCTGTAAAGGTGAAAGGGCAGGTAGCCTTCCAGGCCGTCCACCACGTTCACCAGCAGGTAGTACACAAAGCCGTAGAAAATAAAGCTGTGCAGCACGCTGACCCACGTACGGCGGCGGAAGGTGCGCTCCTGGGTCAGGCTGACGCGCAGGGCGTACAGCAGGCGCTGCAGGGGGTGGTCAAAGCGGGCCTCACTGGCCGCTGCGCCGCGCGCCACGCGCCGGTAGAGCCGGTAAAAGCCCCATACGCCGAAGCCGCCGGCAATCAGGGCAAAGACAAAGAACAGAATCTGGTGAATGAGGGGCAGCAAGAGGAGACTCCTTCAGGCAGAGGATGGGGCAGCAGAAAAAATCTTGGACTCGGTGCAAAGTATAGCGGACGCCGGGCCCTCTGGCGCGGTCGGCCCTAGCTGTACACCGCGTCGCGGGTCAGGCCCAGGTGCAGGAAATACATCTCGCCCGGCCCGGTGTCCGGCTGCTGCTCGAAATATTCCATAACCAGCGCCGCCAACCGCTGCTTGAGTTCCCGGGCCTGCTCGCGGCTGAGCCCAATCACCGTGTATTCGTTGAGTGGCAATTCGGGCAGCGGCGCGCCCGGCGTCTGCAGTTGCCAGGGCGTAACGGGCCGGCGGATCAGGTAGCCGTCTGGGGTGATCTGCAACTGAACATACCAGTCCGGTGAGACCCGGCGGTACTCCTGGGTGTAGCCCTGAAGCAGCCGCGCCCAGATGGGCTCATTGAGCTGCCTGAGCATGTCTTCCAGGGGCATCACCCGTGAGGGGTCGATCAGGAAGTCTTGGGTGACGGCCTGGTACTGGGCGGGGCGGCCGCATCCCACCTCGGTCAGCAGGCCCAGCTTGACAAAGCGCTTGACCCAGTAGGTCAGGGCATTCTGTGCCTGCCCGGTGGCCTCGGCCACAGCCGCGATGGTGTGGGGGCCCAGCATGAACGGCGCCAGCAACCGTGTTTTTGAGGAGTCCAGCAGCACCTCTACTGCTGAGGGATCGTCCACGATAACACGCGTCATATCAAAACTCTACAGGTTTTTTTGAATTCTTCCGGCGCTAGCCTGCAGCCCACTGTGAACCTTGGTTTCCCACCCGGAAACGCTGCCCAGGAGAATGGTATGTCCCGCTTAAAAACCTCTGTTCTGCGCACTGCGCTGGTGCTGTTCATCGCCGCGCCCTTTGCTTCCGCCCTGTCGTGCGACGCGCCAGTGATTCCCACCTGTCGCCCGCCGAAGTGCATTGTGAATCTGAACTGATACGACTTCCGAAAAATTCCAGAACCCTGGGAGTTGCAGGAACATCCAGTTCTTTTCTGAATGTTCCGGAAATGGACGGAAATCCGTATGACCCCTCCCCACCTGTCGCCGTCCGCCTCTCCCGTTTTTCCGGCGGCGACGGTTTTCTTTGCCAACTTTTGCCCCCCAAGGAGCCCACCCCCATGCGCCACACCCTGCTGACCACCGCTGCCCTGTTGCCCCTGCTGCTCGCCGCCTGCACCGGCGGAGGCGGCGCGCCGGCCCCCACGCCCGGCCCGACCCCCAACCCCACGCCGGCGCCTGGCCCCGGCTCGGCCCTCACCACGCGTCTGGCCGCTTGCCCGCAGGTGATGAACAGCTCTGACCCGGCAGCCACTGCCTGCCTGGCCGGGACCTACAGCGGGAAGACGCTGGCGAATGCCGCCTGCACCGTCACCATCCGCGCCGACGGCAGCTACGACTTTGACACCCCCACGCTCAAGTACACGCATGCGCCCGCAGCGTCCGCCATTCGCATCTTCACCCACCAGGTGAGTGTGGGCCCCACCCACACCCTGATCTGGTTGATGAGTGACAGCGCCTCGGCCAACCCCGCCTACGAGATGGATTTCAAGGCCCAGTTCGGCACCTATGCCCAGCCCCCGCAAGTGACCATTGAAGGCACCCAGCGCATTGGCAACGCGCAGACCAGCGCCAGCTGCGTGCTTCCCCTGTAACGTCCCTTTCCCCTCTGCGCCCGCAGCCTTCACCGGTCTGCGGGCGCCTGCGCTTGGCGTGTGCGCTACCCTGCCCCTTGTGAGCCTGACCGCCGCCGAACTGCAAACGTACCTCAGCGCCCTGGTAACCGGCGACCTGAAACTGTCCACCATGATCTGGGGCCCGCCCGGCGTGGGCAAAAGCAGCGTGGTGGCCCAGGTGGCCGAGCGCCACAGCTTGGGATTCGTGGACGTGCGCCTCTCGCAGCTGGCCCCCACCGACCTGCGCGGCCTGCCGGTTCCCGAAGCCGACGGCGCGGGCAGTGGGGTCAGCCGCTGGTATCCGCCCGAATTTCTGCCGCGCCACGGCGCCGGGATTCTGTTTCTGGACGAGGTGAACATGGCGCCGCCCACCATGCAGGGCATGGCGCAGCAGCTCATTCTGGACCGCCGGGTGGGCAGCTACGTGTTGCCCGAGGGCTGGTTTGTGTGGGCCGCTGGCAACCGCAAGGAGGACCGCGCCAGCGTGTTCGACATGCCCGCGCCGCTCGCCAACCGCTTCCTGCACCTCACTGTGCGCCCGGACTTTGAGTCGTGGCGCGGCTACGCCCTGGGCCGGGGCCTGCATGAACACGTCATTGCCTTCCTGACCTTCCGTCCGGAACTGCTGCACCGCCTGGACCCCCAGCAGCCCGCGTGGCCCAGCCCGCGCGCCTGGGAAATGGCCTCGCGCCTGCACCGCGCGGGCCTGGACACTGCCCCGGCCATTGGCGAGGCAGCGGGCGCCGAATTCAGCGCCTTTGTGCGTCTGTACGAACAGCTGCCAGACCTGGGCATTGTGCTGGAGGGGCGCGGCACCGGCCTGCGCCTGCCCGACGAACCCAGCGTGCGCTACGCCGCCGTGGTGGGCCTCGCGGCCCGCGCGGCGGACGCTGATCAGGCCTACCACGCCTTTACCTGGCTGGCCGACAGCGCAGGCCCCGAATGGCTGCAACTGTACGTGGCGACCCTGGTGAGCAAGTTCCAGGCCATTGGTCAGCTGGGCGAACTGGCCGCCCTGATCGGCCGCGATGAGCGACTGGCCGCGCTGGTGCAGGGCACGTTGGCGCTGACGGAAGGAACGTGAGGGGAGATGGTGAATGGTTGATGGTTGATGGAAACGGCGAACTGCTTTTTCCATCAACCATCAACCGTCTCCCCTCACCGCCGGAGGCCCCGTGACGCCTCCGGCCGGCCCCGACTTCCAGCGCCTGATTTCCGGGTCGCGCCTGCGGCTGCGGGGCAAGTCGGCATTCTTTGCCACGCTGCTGCTGCACGCGGAATTCGTGCCCTCGCGCGAGGTGGCCGCCGCCGGAACGGACGGCGAGCGGGTGTATGTGAACCCCGAGGTGGCCGCCAGTCTGGCACCCGACGTGCTGGACGGCCTGCTGCTTCACGAGGTCCTGCACGCGGCGCTGTCGCACGTGGAGCGGCGCGGGCCGCGCGAGAAGAAGCGCTGGAACAAGTCGGCCGACCTGATCGTGAACGGCATGGTGGCGGCGGCCGGGTTGCCCACGCCTCCGCAGTCCCGGCGCGACGAGCACCTGGAGCGCCTCAGCGTGGAAGAGGTGTACACCGCGCTGGAAGGCGAAGCCGAGGGCGACGGCGACGAGGACGGCGACGACCTGCTGGACGCCCCGCCCGGCGACGCGCCCCCCAAGCAGGGCAAGCCCGGCCAGAGCGTGGCGCGGCAGTGGCAGCAGGCGCTGGCCCAGGCCCGCAGCGTGGACGCCATGAGCGGCGGCAAGGGCGACGATCCCCTGGGCATGCACCGCGAACTGATGCGTCTGGCCCCCGCGCGGCTGGACTGGCGCGCGCACCTGTGGCGCTTTCTGGCGCGCACGCCGGTGGATTTCGGCGGCTTTGACCGCCGCTTTGTGGGGCGGGGCCTGTACCTTGAAGCGCTGGACGACGAGTCGCTGCGCGCCCTGATTGCCGTGGACACCTCCGGCAGTGTGGACGACGACGCGGTGCGGGCCCTGGTGGGGGAGGTCCAGGGGGTCCTGGGGGCCTATCCGCATGTGAAGGCCACTCTCTACTACGCCGACACCGAGGCCTACGGGCCGCACGACCTGAGCCCCGGCGGCCCCATTCCGGCCCCCCAGGGCGGCGGCGGGACCGATTTCCGGCCCATCTTCCGCCTGCTGGATGAACACGAGCCGGACGTGCTGGTGTACCTCACCGACGGCTACGGCGATTTTCCCGAGCAGGCCCCCCGCACGCCCACGCTGTGGGTGGTGCCGCCCGGCGGCCTGGAAGACGAGGGCTTTCCCTTTGGCGAGGTGCTGCGCCTGGAAGAACACGGGTGAAGGCCACCAGCCGCCCCGAAGGCTTCCAGCCCAGCCTGACGCTGGTGCCCGGCGAGGACGCGGCGTGGGTTCTCTTTGACGGGCCCCGCCTGCTGCTGGGGGCAAACGGCACGCTGCCGCAGGGCGCCCTCCCCTTTGCCGTGGAAGACGTGATCCCCCTGGGCACGCTGGAGGGTCAGCCCTTCTTTGCCGCTGGGCTGGCTGGCGACCTGCCCACCGGCTTCGAGGCCCTGCCCCTGCGCGCAGGCTTTACCCGCCTTCCCGAAGCGCAGATGGGGCTGGCCGGGTACGCGGCGCAGCTGCTGGACTTTGCCCGCACCCACCGTTTCTGTGGACGCTGCGGGGCCCCTCTGGCCGAAGCCGGGCACGAACGCGCCCGCACCTGCCCGGCGTGCGGCCTCACGGTCTACCCGCGCGTGGCGCCCGTGGTGATGGTGCTGATCCGGCGCGGCCAGGGCCCACAGACGGAACTGCTGCTGGCGCGCGGCCCCCACTTTGCCCCGGGCGTGTACTCGGCGCTGGCGGGCTTTGTGGAACCCTCGGAAACCCTGGAGGCCGCCGCGCACCGCGAAGTGCTGGAAGAGGTGGGCGTGCGCATGGAGCACCTGCGCTATGTGGGCAGCCAGCCCTGGCCCTTTCCGCACTCGCTGATGATGGGCTTTGAAGCGGAATACGTGGGCGGCGACGTGGTGCCGCAGCCCGGCGAGATTGAGGATGCACGCTGGTTTCCGGTGGACCGCCTGCCGGGATTACCGGGGCCCTTCAGCATTGCGCGCGCCCTGATTGACCGGGCGGTGGGTCAGGCGCGGGGCAACGTGGCATCATCGGGCCCATGACCACCGAACTGGACCCGCGCACCCTGACCCTACTGGGGGTGGAGGGCGCGCTGGAGGCCGCCGCCGCCCCGCGTGCCAGCGCCGAGACCCTGGGTGGCCTCTCGGCCCACCCGGACAGCCGGGTGCGCGCCCTGGTGGCCCGGCACCCCAACACCCCCCCGGAGGTGCTGGGCACTCTGGCCGCCGCCTACCCGGCCGACGTGCTGGCCAACCCGGGGCTGCCCCTGATGCGCCTGGCCCGCCCAGGGCTGCTGGGCAACTTTCCAGCCGACGGCGTGGTGGCGCTGCTGAACACGCCGCAGGCCCCGGCCTGGGTGGTGGACGCCGCGCTGCGCCACGAGGACTACGCGGTGCGCACCGCTCTGGCAGCCCGCGCGGACCTGAACCCCGAACGGGTGGCGGCCCTGGCGCAGGACGCGGGCTGGCAGATCCGCGAGGCGGTGGCCCGGCGCGAGGTTCTGCCTGAACCCCTGGTGCGCCAGCTGGCAGCCGACGACGACTACGACGTGCGCAAAGCCGTGGCGGGTCGCCCGGACCTGCCCGGCGACGTGCTGCGCACCCTGGTAACCGACGCCCACGGCATGGTGCGCGCCGCTGTGGCCCGGCGCCTGGACCTGCCGCTGGACTGCCTGATCACCCTGGCTGCCGACGGCGACGCCGACGTGCTGGCCACCCTGGCCCGCCGCGTAGACCTGCCGCGCAACGTGCGCGCGTGGCTGGCGGGCAGCGACGACCCGGCGGTGCGCGCCGCCACGCTGCAGGCCTGGACCGTGCCGCCCGAATGGCTGACCCGCGCCGAGCAGGACGCCGACCCCGACGTGCGCGCCGCCCTGGCCCGCCGCCCCGACACCCCCGCCGGGACCCTGGTGCGCCTGGCCGCCGATGAAGCCGAAGCCGTGCGCCGCGCAGTGCTAGAGCGCCACGACCTTCCCGATGAGGCCGTGCTGGCCCTGGCCCGCGCCCCCGAAGCGGACATCCGCCTGCATGTGGCCAGCGCCGAGGGGCTCTCCGGCGCGGTGCTGGACGCCCTGCTGCAAGACACGGACGCCAATGTGCGCACCGTGCTGGCCGTGCGCCCCGATCTGGGCCCCGCGCGCCTGACCACCCTGGCCGCCGACCCCCACGCCGAGGTGCGCCGGGCTGTGGCCTACGCGCCCACCACGTCCCCGGAGACCCTGGCTGCCCTGGCGAGCGACCCCAACGCCGGGGTGCGCCGGGCCGCCGCGCGTCACCCGGCGCTGCCCGCCCCTGCCCAGGAGGCCCTGCGCAACGACCCCGACGACGGCGTGCGCCTTGCGCTGGCGGGCCGGGCCGACCTCTCCCCCGCCCTGCGCGCGGCCCTGGCCGGGGACCCTGATCCCAGCGTGCGCGCTGAACTGGAGGTTCCCTCCGCCGAATGACAGACGCGCGCGGCCAGCCCTGAGCCCCACACTGCCCCCATGACCGATCTTCGCCTGCCCCTGGGGGGCCTGAAGTTCAGCGTTCGCGTGGCCATTGTCTGCACCCGGGACGGGCACCTGCTCACCAACACTGGCCCAGGCGAATTTGGCCCTGGCTTTCACTTTCTGCCCGGCGGCGCGGTGGCCGTGAACGAGGACACCCTGAGTGCCGCGCGGCGCGAGTGGCAGGAAGAGGTGGGCGTAGCGCCGGGGCCGCTGCGGCTGGTAGGGGTGGTGGAGAACTTTTTCGGACCGCCGGAGAAGCGACAGCATGAGCTGGGGTTTTACTACCACATGGAGGCGCCGGCTGATGTTCCGGATGGGGTGTTTGCCACGCTGGACCATGCCGAGATGAGCTGCCAGTGGGTGGCGTTTGGGGCGCTGGCGGAGGTGGCGGTGTATCCGCTGGTGGTGAGGGAACTTTTGGATGTGCCGGTGGGGGTGGTGCGGCATTTTGTGAATCGGGAGGGGTAGGGGGGCTTGGTTTGTGGGGTGTTGGGTGGTGAGGGTTGCTGGCGTGGCCCCACCCCCCCAGCCCCCCATCCCCAGAGGGGACGGGGGGAGCGGCGCTGCGCTGGCAAACGTTGACTGACGATGTGGGGCGGCTTGCCTTCGCCCCGCGTTGTACGCCGTGGTCCGCCTCCGCCCATCGCCTCACGCCCGCGCGCTGCGCGCACGACGGCTTCCGTTGCTCGCCCCGCAGGGGTGAAGGGCAGGGACGTTTAAGACCCGAGGTTCTACTTTTGAAAGGCAAAAGCCGCTGTTGCCTCTGCTGCTTTCAAAGTAGAACCTTCTGGGCCGCACCAAGCCGTCTTGCCCCAGCACCGCCCAGGTCCAGACGAGGCCGTCGTGCCCGAAGGGCGCGGGCCATTACGCGTTACCAGCGGATGGCGTCGAGGCCAGACACGTCAACGAATGGAGCAACCCCAGCCAACGTCAGTAAAAACTCTTGCCCAGCGCAGCGCCGCTCCCCCTGCCCCTCCGGGGTAGGGGGGCTGGGGGGGTGGGGCAAACCCGCGACAAAACTGAAAAATCTTCCCTCAAACCGCCGTCAAATTCGCAAACTTCACCAGCAGCTTCTTCGTCCCCGCACCCGGAAAGTGAACAGTCACCTCCTGCCGGTCCCCCACCCCCGCCACCGCCAGCACCTGCCCCTCCCCAAACTTCGGGTGCCGGACCTTCTCCCCCCCCCGGTACGCCATCTCATTGGTCAGCGGACTGGTGTTCTTCACAGCGGCGGGCACGGTGGGCCGGTAGGTCTTCCACGTTTTGGCACGGTACTCGATTACCTGACCGTAAGGGTCAATGGTGTCAAAGTGCCCCTCAATCTCTTCTAAAAACCGGCTGTCCTCAGCAGCGTTCGTCTTGCCAAATTGCATGCGGTTTTGCGCGGCGGTCAGGAACAGGCGCTCCATGGCGCGGGTGATGCCCACGTAGAACAGGCGCCGCTCCTCTTCAATGCCGCCCGCCTCCACCAGCGCGCCCCGGCTGGGCAGCAGCCCTTCCTCGGCCCCCACGATAAACACCACGGGGAACTCCAGGCCCTTGGCGTTGTGCATGGTCATCAGGGTCACGGCGTCTTCGGGGGCGCCCTTGTTCTCGGCCTTGGTGCGCATATCGTCCACGCTGGAGAGCAGGGCGGCGTCGTCCAGAAAATCGGCAATCGTGCCCTCGTGTTCCTGCGCCCACTCCTGCGCGGCGTTGATCAGTTCGTCGAGGTTCTCCATGCGCACGGCGCCCTCGGGGCCTTCCTGGCGCAGCAGGTCCAGGTAGCCGCTCGTTTCGATCACGTAGCGCAGAAACTGGGCGGGCTCGTAGTTGTCGGCGGCGTCGCTCATGGCGTCCATCAGGCGGGCAAATTCCACGGGCTTGTTCGCCCCCCGGTCCAGAATGCGGTCCTCCTCGGCGCGGGCGCAGGCGGTGAGCAGGCTGGTGCCGTTCACCCGGGCCCACTCCAGCAGCTTTTCCAGCGCCGTGTCGCCAATGCCGCGCCGGGGCCGCCCGATGATCCGGCGCAGGGCCACGTCGTCGCTGGGGTTAATCGCCAGCCGGGCATAGGCCAGGATGTCCTTGATCTCGCGGCGGTCGTAAAAGCCCACACCGCCCACGATCTTGGCCGGAATCTGCACCCGGCGCAGCGACTCTTCAATCACGCGCGACTGGGCGTTCGTGCGGTACAGAATCGCCATCTCGGTGAACTTGCGGCCTTCCAGATTGTGCAGCCGGGTGATCCACTCGGCCACAAAGTCGCCTTCGGCGCGGTGATCGGTGGCGCGGTGAAAGACGACGGGGTGGCCGTCTTCTTTGATGGGCTTCAGCGTCTTGTCCAGGCGCTCGGCGTTGTTTTCAATGAGTTTGTTGGCAATAGTCAAGACGCGGGCACTGGAACGGTAATTGTGTTCCAGTAGATAGACTTTGGCATCCGGGTAATCTTTTTGAAAATCGAGGATGTTTTGAATGTCAGCACCACGAAATTTATAGATCGACTGGTCGGGGTCCCCGACGACCAATAAATTGCGGTCTCTGGATGATAATAGACGCGTTAATTCATATTGCGCCTTATTCGTATCCTGATACTCGTCAATATGAATGAACCTGGCGCGGTTCTGCACCGCGTTCAGAACGCCGGGCACCTCCTGAAAGAGGCGCACCGTTTCCGTAATCAGGTCGCCAAAATCAATGGCGTTCTGGCTTTTCTTGCGGGCTTCATAGCGGCGGTAGGCTTCGGCGGCGGCCTCACGCGGAATCCCGGAAATGAACGGCTCGCCGCTGCGGTCCAGGTCGTTCGGGGTCAGCAGATTGCTCTTAGCACGGTCCAGAATGCCGCGCACCACGCGGGGCGAGGTCTCCGGGCCGATGCCGGGAATGGACCCCATGATTTCTTTCAGCAGGTCCAGCTGGTCATCGTCGTCGTAGATGACAAAGCCGCGTCTCAAGCCGATGTGCTCGCCGTACGCCCGCAGAATGCGCACGCCCGCGCTGTGAAAGGTGCTCATCCACAGCTTGTCGGCGCCGGGCACGAGGTGGCTGGCCCGCTCGCGCATCTCGGCGGCGGCCTTGTTGGTAAAGGTCACGGCCAGAATCTCGCCGGGGTTCACGCCGTAGTGCCCGATCAGGTGGGCAATGCGGTAAATCAGGGTGCGGGTCTTGCCACTGCCCGCGCCGGCGATCACCAGGGCGGGGCCGGTGAAATGGTCGGCGGCCTGGGCCTGCGTGGGGTTGAGCTGCGAGAGAAGATCGGGCGCGGTCACCGGAGAATTGTATCAGGGCCGATTCTGTTTCCGGCGTAATGGCAGAGGAGCGCGCTGTCCCCGCTGGGGGCACGCCTTTCGCCGCGCCTAACCCTGCTACGCTCCTCCGGTGACTGGCCCGAGTGCTCCGCCGCAGACGTCCCCGGCCACCCGGCTCGCGCTGGGCAGCGTGGTGGTGGCGGTGGTGGTCCTGGGCCTGAAATTCGTGGCCTACGGCCTGACCGGCAGCGTGGCGCTGTACTCCGACGCCCTGGAAAGCATCATCAACGTGGCGGCGGCCGTGGCGGCGGTCATCGCCCTGCGGGTGGCGGCCCGCCCCGCCGACGCCGGGCATCCCTACGGCCACACCAAGGCCGAATACTTCAGCGCGGTGGCCGAGGGCGTGCTGATTGTGCTGGCCGCCGTGAGCATTGCCCGCGAGGCGTGGCCGGTGCTGCTCAACCCCCGCCCCGTGGACGCGCCGTTTGCTGGGCTGGCGGTGAACCTGGGGGCCAGCGTGCTGAATGCGCTCTGGGCGTCGGTGCTGCTGCGCCAGGGGCGGGCGCTGCGTTCCCCGGCCCTGCTGGCCGACGGGCGGCATGTGCTGAGTGACGTGGTGACCAGCGTGGGCGTCCTGATCGGCGTGCTGGCGGCCCGTTTCACGGGGCTGCCGGTGCTGGACCCGCTGCTGGCGCTGCTGGTGGCCCTGAACATCCTGTACAGCGGCTGGCATCTGGTGCGTGACAGCGTGGGCGGTCTGATGGACGCCGCAGTGGACGCGCAGACCGAGGGCCGCATTCGCGCGCTGCTCAGTGAACACGGCGAGGGCGCCCTGGAAATGCACGACCTGCGCACCCGCCACGCCGGCCGCGTGACCTTTATCGAATTCCACATGGTGGTGCCCGGCGACATGACGGTGTCGGGGGCCCACGCCATCTGCGACCGCCTGGAAGACGCCCTGCGCGCCGAAATGCCCGGCGCCAACGTGACCATTCATGTGGAACCCCAGGAACAGGCCAAGCATCACGGGGTGCTGGTGCTGTAGGCGCCCTGGGGGCGCGCCGATGGCGGATAGCAGATGGCAGATGGCCAAAAGCCGGTTTTGCCTTCTGCCATCAACCATCTGCCATCAACCATTGGCCCTCCGCCCCCACCCCCTATACTCCCCACAAGGTTCGCAAGGGGGCTTTATGGGGCAAAGAGACGTGCCAAACGACGCGCAGCTCCGTTCGGTGGTGGGGCCGGCCCGGCCGCCACGGGGCGCGGCGGTCAGCATTCAGGTGGACGGGGTGGCCTGGGCGGCGCACGAGGGCGAGCCCCTCCTGGAGGTCATCAACCGCGCGCAGATTGAACTGGCGCAGGTGTGTTACCACCCGCAGCTGGGCCCGGTGCAGACCTGCGACACCTGCGCCGTGGAGATTGACGGCGCGCTGGGCCGCGCCTGTGGCACGCCGGTGCGGGCGGGCATGGTGGTGCGCACCCAGACCCAGGCCGCCCGCACCGCGCAGCGTGACGCCTACGACCGGCTGGTGGCCAACCACGACCTGTACTGCACGGTGTGCGACAACAACAACGGCAACTGCACGGTGCACAACACCCTGACGCTGCTGGCGCCGCAGCACCAGACCCGGCCCTTTCAGCCCAAGGGGTATCCCAGGGACGACTCCAACCCCTTTTACCGCTACGACCCAGACCAGTGCATTCTGTGCGGGCGCTGCGTGGAAGCCTGCCAGAACGTGCAAGTGCAAGAAACCCTGAGCATCAACTGGGAGGCCGAGCAGCCGCGCGTGCTGTGGGACGGCGGGCGGGCCATCAACGACTCCAGCTGCGTGTCGTGCGGGCACTGCGTGACGGTCTGCCCCTGCAACGCCCTGATGGAGAACACCATGCTGGGCGAGGCCGGCCTGTTCACCGGCATTCCCCTGCCGGTGTGGAACGCCGCCGTCGATGTGGTCAAGGGCGTGGAGGCCAGCACCGGCCTGCAGGCCATCACGGCCATTTCCGAGATTGAGGCGGCGGGGCGCGAGCGCCTGATTCAGAAAACAAAGACGGTGTGCACCTACTGCGGGGTGGGGTGCGCCTTCGAGGTCTGGACCAAGGGGCGGCAGATTCTGAAGGTGGAGCCTGGACAGGGGCCCGCCAACGGGATTTCTACCTGCGTGAAGGGCAAGTTTGGCTGGGACTATGTGAACAGCCCAGAGCGCCTGACCACGCCGCTGATCCGCGAGGCCACAGGCTTCCGGGAAGCCAGCTGGGACGAAGCCCTGGACCTGATCGCCAGCCGCCTGGAAGGGCTTCGCGCCGCCCACGGCCCCGACGCCTTGGCGTTCGTGGCCAGCAGCAAGAGCACCAACGAGGACATCTTTCTGGTGCAGAAGTTTGCGCGGCAGGTGATCGGCACGAACAACGTGGACAACTGCTCGCGCTACTGCCAGTCGCCCGCCACCAGGGGGCTGTCGCAGACGGTGGGGATTGGCGGCGACAGCGGCACCATTCATGACATAGAGCAGGCCAGTCTGGTGCTGATCGTGGGCAGCAACACCGCCGAGAGCCACCCGGTGCTGGCCACCCGCGTCAAGCGCGCCCAGAAGCTGGGCCGCACCCGGGTGATCGTGGCGGACCTGCGCGAACACGAGATGGCCCGCCGCGCCGACCAGTTTCTGCGCCCCAGGCCCGGCACGGATTTCGTGTGGATCAGCGCCGTGTGCAAGTTCATTCTGGACCACGGGCTGGAGGACCGGGCGTTTCTGGCCGCCCGTGTCAGTGGGCTCGACGAATACCGCGAGTCTCTCGCCGGCTACACGCTGGCGTTTGCCGCGCAGGAGACCGGCCTCCCTGCCGCCACCCTGGAAGCGCTGGCCCGCCAGATCGCCGCCGAGGAGCGGGTGTGCATCCTATGGGCAATGGGCGTCACGCAGCAGTGCGGCGGCAGCGACACCAGCGCGGCCCTCAGCAACCTGCTGCTCCTGACCGGCAACTACGGGCGCACCGGCACCGGGGCCTACCCGCTGCGGGGGCACAACAACGTGCAGGGCGCGGGTGACATGGGCGCCATGCCCGATCAGGTCAGCGGCTACCAGAAAACCACTGACCCTCTGACGGTGCAGCGCCACGAGCGCGAATGGGGCGTGACCCTGCGTCCCGAACGTGGCCTGGACAACACA
Organism: Deinococcus multiflagellatus; assembly: GCF_020166415.1. NCBI lineage: Bacteria > Thermotogati > Deinococcota > Deinococci > Deinococcales > Deinococcaceae > Deinococcus > Deinococcus multiflagellatus. Next base: position 320,387 of record NZ_JAIQXV010000003.1, on the reverse strand, counting down.
CAGTTGACCGACGCCGCGCTGGAAGGCACCCTCAAGGGCCTGTGGATTACGGGTGAGGAGATGAGCCTCACCGACGCCAACGTGAACCACCTCGCGCGGGGCTTTGAGGCGCTGGACTTTCTGGTGGTGCAGGACCTGTACTTCACGAATACCGCCCGCTACGCGGATGTGGTGCTGCCCGCCGCCGCCTCGCTGGAAAAGGAAGGGACGTTTACCAGCACCGAGCGCCGCATTCAGCGCCTGTACCGCGTGATGCCGCCCCTGAAAGGCACCAGGGCCGACTGGGAGATTTATCAGGCGGTGGCGCAGCGGCTGGGGGCGGGCTGGAACTACACCCACCCCGCCGACATCATGGCCGAGATTGCGCGCCTGACGCCCTTTTATGCCGGGGTGACCTACGAGCGGCTGGCCGGGCACGGGTCGCTGTGCTGGCCGGTGGCCGAGGACGGCACCGACACGCCGCTGCTGTATACCGAGCGCTTTCACTTCCCCGACGGGCGGGCGCGGCTGCATCCCGCCACCTACAAGCCCCGCGCCTCTGCGCCAAATACCGAGTACGACCTGCACCTGAACAGCGGGCGCCTGCTGGAGCACTTTCACGAGGGCAACATGACCTTTCAGGTGCCGGGGCTGGCGGGCAAGGTGCCGGACACCTTCGTGGAGGTCAGCCCCGAACTGGCCGCCGAGCGTGGGCTGCAGAGCGGTCAGTGGGTGCGCCTGGTCAGCCCGCACGGGGCGGTGCGGGTGCGCGCGCTGGTGACCAGCCGCGTGCAGGGCCATGAGCTGTACCTGCCCATGAACGCCCGCCACGCCGAGGCCGCCGTGAACCGCCTGACTGGCAGCGGCGGCGACAGCCAGACGAACACGCCCGCCTACAAGGACACCAGCGTGCGCCTGGAGGTGCTGCCCGAGGTGGGCGACAACCCGCTGCCCCGGGGCAATCCGCGCTGGGGCCACCCCACCCCGCAGACCGGCGCCGAAGTGACGCGCAAGTGGGCCCGGCCCGACTACGTGTTTCCCGGCGGCCCGCAAGCCCTGCGCGGCGACAGCCTGAATGCCCGCGCCGACGCCCTGGGCACCGACGACTAAAGCAGCCGACTGGCCCTGTTGACGGCCAACCCACCCTTCGCCCACTCCCCGAGGTTTTTTATGGCCAAGCCGCTGGATTATGCCCCCCGCCCGCCCACGCCCCAGGCGCGCCTGCAGGGCGAGGTTGAGGATTCGACTGAAGCCCTTCTGGAAGGCCTGACCCTGCTGCGCGCCCTGCACGACCACGGCGTGCTGGACGTGCTGGGCAAGACCGTGCGCGGCGGCGAGGGCCTGAGCGCCGCGCTGCTGCACCAGTTGGGCGGTGCGGGCGGCACGACGCTGCTGCGCAACGTGGCCGAACTGGGCAAGACCCTGGGCACCCTGGACCCGCGCGAGGTGGGCCTGCTGGGCCACGCGCTGACTACCGGGCTGAACGAGGGCGCGCGCCACGTGGCCGCCGGGCGGGGGCTGGGCCTGGGCGAGCTGCTGGCCCTGCTGAAAGACCGCGACGTGCAGGTGGCCCTGGGGGCCATCTTTGCTCTGCTCAAGGGCATGGGCCGCGCCCTGCGCGAAGCAGAGGGCGACACCGCGCCTGTGCCCAACCAGACCGAGGTGAACCGCTGAAAGGCCCCAGTGTCTGGCTGCCGGTCCGGCGCTTTCCGGCCGGGCAGCCCCAGGAGGACGCTGTGGCCTGCGAGGAGCCGCTGGAACTGCGGCTGCACACCCCGGGCGGCCCACTGCCCCTGGGCGTCCTGATGCGCACCCCGGGGTTCGAGCGTGAACTGCTGCTGGGCTGGCTGGTGGCCGAAGGGCTGCTGCCGGACCATTTTGCCCTGAACCCCAACGGCGAAAACCCGAACCTCTGGCACCTGCACACCCCCGAGCACGAGCGGCTGGCGGGGGCGGCGCGGCTGGCGGTGTCGTCCAGCGCGTGCGGCGTGTGCGGCACCGGCAGCATTGAGCGGCTGCTGGCGCGGGCCACGGCGCCCGGGTGGACCGCCGGGCCCCTGAGCGCGGCGGCCCTGGCGGCCCTGCCCGAGCGGCTGCGCGCCGCCCAGCCGGGCTTTGCCCAGACGGGCGGGCTGCACGGCGCGGGGCTGTTCACGCCGGCGGGCACCCTTCTGGCGGCCTTCGAGGATGTGGGGCGCCACAACGCCGTGGACCGGGTGGTGGGCTGGGCGCAGGCCCGCCTCGCGCTGCCGCTGACGGACCATGTGTTGGTGGTCAGCAGCCGCGCGGGGTTCGAGATCGTGCAAAAGGCGGTGGTGGCGGGCGTTGCCGTGGTGGTGGCGGTGGGCGCCGCCACCAGTCTGGCGGTGGACACGGCGGCGGCCTTTGGGGTGACCCTGTGTGGGTTTGCCCGCGAAGGCCGCGTGACGGTGTACAGCGGGGCGGAACGGGTGAAGTCGTGAACCGGGCCGATCTGCGTGACGCCTTCACGTTCGACGGCGCCTTACTCGAACTGACCGTGGAGGACCTGGATGCCGCCGGCCTCTGCACGGTGCTGGCTGATTTTCCCCTGCCCTGGACCTTTCTGCTGGACGGTGAGCCCGCGCCACTGCCTGACGCCACCACGCTCCGGGCCCTAGTGGAAGAGGCCGAGCACACGCTGGAGGTGAGTGTGGACCCAGCGGGGCTGCGGCTCATCCTGATGGTGAACTTTGGGCTGCCTCCCCTCACCGCCACCCTACACCCGAACGACGTGCCCGACGAAGCGGCCTTCGACCGGCTGACGCTGGCGATGACAGCCCTGGCTGGCCCTGAACGTCGGGTCTGGATTCAGCCAGAAGGCGCGGACCTCGTGTGGAGTCACGCCTGGGCCGTGTTCACCGCTGAGCGGGGGTGGCACCCTCCAGCGCCGCCAGAAACCCCGTGATTGCCCGCAGCATGTCGCCTTCAGCCTGGGCGCGGCTAACCGTGGGCACGCCGTCGCCCCGCTGTGGGCCATAGCGGCCGAAAAAGGCGTGGACCGCGCCGGGAATCACGGTCAGGGCAGCCCCGTCTGGCAGGCGGGCCAGACCGCCACGCACCGCGTCGGGGGCCGCCACGCGGTCGTGCTCGGCCAGCAGGGAGAGGGTGGGGAGGGACTGGCCTTTCAGGCTCACGTTGCCTGCCGGGTAGGCCGCCATGAGCACCAGCCCCGCCAGCTGCCCGGCATGGCCCGCCGCGTACTGCGCGGCCATCGCGCCGCCCAGCGAGTGCCCGGCCAGCACCACCGGCCGGCCCTGGGCATAGTGCTCAATGAGCGCCCCAGCCCGGTTGGGCGCGGTCACGGCAAGGTCCAGCGGAAAGGCCGGAATCACGGTCTGGACCCCCTGCGCGGCCAGCGCCCGGCCCAGCCACTCGTACGCCTGGGGGCGCACCAGCCCGCCGGGGTAGAAGACCAGCAGCAGCCGTGCGGGCCCCTGCGCCGGTTCAATGTTCAGAACCGGCCCGCCCACCCTCTCCAGCGTGACCCGCGCCTCGCGGCTGGCGGCGTCGGTCACGGCGTCCTGGCCGGGCACCAGCGGCGGGCGAAAGAGAATGGGCTGCGCGCGGCCCAGGCCGTAGCCTGCCAGTAGCAAGGCCCCGCCCACCAGCCACGCACGCACGCGGGGCGACAGGCGAGGCCGGGAGAACCGTCTGGACATGCCGCCCAGGCTACAGCGGTGGGGCAGGCGCAGAGAGAAAGACTTCAAACGCTTCGGGCGGGCAAGTTCAACCCCTCTCGCTGGAAACCTCGATGACGCCTGCGCGCTTGCTTCACATTCCTTTGCGGGAAAATCCAGTGCGGCAGAGCGAAACCCATAACTCAGGGGGCGTCGCAGGAGACAGATTGCCAGGGTCTGCATCCCGGGCAGTGTTGGTCTGCTTCTATGAGGTGTCATCCGGTTTATCGACACCGGCATCAGTCTGCCTCAGTCGTGGCAAGGGACGACGGTGGGCGACGCGGTGCTCATCTGGTGAGTCATGGCCTTGCCTCAGGCCGTATGGTGACGGCATGAACCGTCTTTACGCTGCGCTGTCCGGTGCCCTGCTGCTGTCGCTTGCCTCCTGCGCGCCGGAACGCATCGGTGAAGCGGCCGGACAGCTTAGTGAAGCGCGCACCCGAGCGGTCAACACGGCCGCGCAGGCATACATCCATCAGTGCATGGTGGGCATTGAGGTCAAAAAAGTCGAGTCCGGCGGGAAGAACTATGCGTTTCTGCCCGAAACCAGCAGCTGTGCCGACGGCGTGCTGGGCCAGACCGCCCTGCCAGGCTCAGAGAATGTGGCCCGGTCGGAAATCGTCCCCAATGCCGACAAGACCGGTTACGTCCTGACCGTCGAAGCAGTGTCCGGGAAGACGTACCGTCACGACTCCCTGGCGGGGCCCGGTATCGAAGAGGTTCAGTAACGCGGCGCTGCACCGCAGCGAAAGAGGCAGACGTACACGTTGGCCCGACTGACGCCCGCCGTGCGTTAGGCAGCCGCCCAACGGCCAGGCCTCCCATCCACTCATGCAGACTTATGCCGGTGTCAATAGACCGTCACTGAAAGAGGGCGAAGAAGTGGACGGGCTGAGCGTTCAGGAGAGCGTCTTTCGCTCTGCCCGTTCCGACCTTTGCAAGACCCCTCCGATGCGCCGGTTGAATGCACAACCGCCGTCACCTCTCACCAGCACACCCTCACCCCCAGTCCGTAACCTTGTGCGGTGTGGGGGCCGAACGGCCGGGCTAGCATGGAGCCGTGACCCCTCCCCTTGCGGACCGGCCCACGCGGCCCCTGCCCACCAAACCGGCGGGCCATGTGGAACTGGCGCGGTATTCCAGCCTGGGCCGCTTCTGGGCCCTGCTGGGCGGCGCGGCGCGGGCCGGGCGGCATGTGACCGCCGTGCGAGGCGACGCCCCGGACGTCTGCCGGCGGCGCATCAGCGGCTACGTGCTGCCGGGGGCCGGGGTGTTTCTGGACACCGCCCGCACGGCGGCCCACCTCGAAGATGGCTTTGCGCCCCACCCCGCTCTGGTGGCCCTGCTGGCCGGCGACCCCGCGCCGCTGCGTGCCGAACTGAACGCCCACTTTGAACTGCGCGTGGATTTCACCATGGCCCTGACCACCCGGCGCGACCTGATCGCCCGCCCCGAGTTCCGTTTTGCGCCCATTGTGCCCGGTCTCAGCGACCTGCCGGCCGATCTGCCCCTGGAGGTGCGCCGCCTGGGCCGCGACGAACTGCATCTACTGGTGCAGCGGGCCTGCGGCATGGCGTAGGGAGGGTTGTAGGACGTAGGTTGTGGGTCGTAGGAAGGACGGTTTTCCCACAGACCACAACCCACAACCTACACCCCTTCACCCATCGCTCGGCGTGCGCTTCTTCGGGCTTCTTGCCGCAAAGCTCGCCAGGCGCGCGGTGACCTGCGGCGGGGTTTTCAGCAGCAGGTCGCGGGCATTGGGGTGGGTCTGGGCAAACGCTTCCACGCGGTCCAGCAGGGTGGCAAAGACGTCCTGGGGCATGTCCAGGGCGGGGGTCAGGCGCACGGTGCGCTTGCTGCTCAGGGACAGGTTGGCCATCACGCCCGCACCGTGCAGTTCGCGCAGGGCCAGAATGGCGGTGGCCTCAAAGACGATTTCCTTCAGGGCGGCGGGCAGGGGCACGCCCACCATCGGCCGGAACTGCATGGCCAGCAGCAGGCCCTGACCGCGCACGTCTTCCAGCAGCCCTGGGAAGCGGCGCTGCACCGCCTGCAGCCGGCTCAGGCCCTGGGCGCCCAGGGTGCGGCTGCGCTCTGGGAGGTTCTGCTCGATCAGGTATTCCAGGCTCTTGAGGCCCACCGCCATCGCCAGGGCGCCGCCGCCAAAGGTGTTGCTGTGGCGCTTGCTGCTCAGGCCGCCCAGCATCTTCTTGTAAATGGGCGCGCGGACGATGGTGGCCCCCACCGCCGTCATGCCCCCGCCCAGCGGCTTGGCCAGCGTGATGATGTCCGGGTCCAGCCCCTGCGCCGCCGACTCGAACCAGTGCCCGGTGCGGCCCAGGCCCGTCTGGATCTCATCGGCAATGACGGGGATGCCGTGCTTGCGGCACAGTTCGCCCAGGCCGCGCAGAAAGCCGGGCGGGGGGATGTTCACGCCGCCCTCACCCTGAATGGGTTCCACCACCACGCAGGTCACGTTGTCCGGGCCCACGCGCCGGATCAGGGCCGCCAGGGCGTCCAGGTCGCCGTAGGGGCTGGTCAGGGCGCCGGGCACCAGGGGCCGGAAGATGTCCTGGTATTCGGGGTTGGGGGTCAGGCTCAGGCTGCCCAGGGTCTTGCCGTGGTAGCCGCTGGCAAAGGAAATCTGGAACTTGCTGCGCGGGCGCCACGCCTTGGCGAACTTCAGGGCGCCTTCTATGGCCTCGGTGCCGCTGGAGCAGAAAAACACCTGGCTCTCCGCGTGGCTGGGCAGTTCCCGGGCCAGCAGCCGCACCAGGTTGGCCTGCAGGGCCGCGCGCCAGGGCCCGCTGGACTGCTGCGGCAGACCCATAGCCCGGTTTTTGTGCAGGAACTCGGCCATGAATGCGGTGATGGCTTCTGGCATCTCGCCAAAGGGCATGGCCGCGTAGCCGCTGGCATTAATGCGCCGCACGCCGCGTTCGTCTTCCAGCTCCCAGGGGGTGACCCGGTAAAAAGGGCCCGCCAGCCCCAGCACGTCCAGACCATAGAGGAGTTCCTCGTTGCCGTGGGCCAGTTCCAGGCGGCGCACCTCGGGGCCGGTCAGGCGCTCGTCCAGCACGTCACGCGTGGAAATAAAACCGGGGGGCAGGGCACACATGGGCGCCAGTCTAGAGCAGAGGGGCAGGGCCCCGGCTCAGCCCTGTCCCGACCGCAGCGCCGGCACCCCACCCGGGTACGCCTGCGCATCCAGGCCGTCGGCGCGCAGGTACTCGGCCGCCAGTGTGGAGCGCACGCCCCGTTCGCAGATCACCACCAACGGGCCCTGCGCCGGGGTCAGACGATGACTTCCCGCCTCGATCTCGTCCAGCGACACGGCCAGGACAGGCCGCTCCGTCAGACTTTCCAGCGGCTCGGCCGCCCGCAGCGCGGCGGGGCGCAGGTCAATGATGGTCACGCCGTCGGGCAGAGGCGGTGGGTTCACGCTACCCAGGATACGCACGGCACATTCCCTTTTGCCCCCTGGGCTATGCTGGGCCGCATGGAAGATGTCACCCCGCAAGAAGGGCAGCGCCGCGTGCAGGCGGGCGCGCTGCTCGTGGACGTGCGCGAGCAGAATGAATACGACGAGGTGCACGCCCAGGGCGCGCAGCTGATCCCCCTGAGCGAGTTTGAAAGCCGCCACGCCGAACTGCCGCGCGACCGCGAACTCGTCATGATCTGCCGCAGCGGCGCCCGCAGCGCCCGCGCCGGCGAGTTCCTGAAGGCCCAGGGCTACACGCAGGTGGTCAATCTCGCGGGCGGCACGATGGCCTGGGTGAACGAGGGGCTGCCGCACGTGCAGGGGCAGGGCTGATGGACGCTGAAGCCATGAACACCGAGACGCCGGCAGCCGGTACCCTGCCCAGCGAGGCCCAGGTGCTTGAAGCCCTGAAGGTCGTCAAGGACCCCGAAATTCCCGTGAACGTGGTGGACCTGGGCCTGATCTACGGCGTGGACGTGCAGGAGGGCGGTCAGGTGGACATCACCATGACCCTCACCAGCGTGGGCTGCCCTGTACAGGACCTGATCCGCGCCGACGCCGAGATGGCCGTGGGCCGCCTTGACGGCGTGAGCGGCGTGAACGTGGAATTCGTCTGGACGCCGCCGTGGGGCCCCGACAAGATGACCGAAGACGGCAAGCGCCAGATGCGGATGTTCGGGTTCAATGTATAGGTGATGGTTGAAAGTTGATGGTTGATGGAAAAGGCCAGCGCCTCCATCAACCATCGGCTTTTTGAGGAAAGGAGCGTGGAGTGACCGCGCTCCTCTCTTTTTCCATCCACCATCGACCATCAACCATTTCCCCCGCCCCCGTCCATCACCTTGCTCAGTACCTTTCAAACGCCAGATTTTGCCGGACCCCGGCCCCTGGGCAGCAGGGCGCAGTGTGCCGAATTTTGCCGCCTGACAGCGTGTTTACGCCCACTGGCACGGCGTGTTAGCCTCCGGGGACATTCGTAAGGAGGCAGCAGCCATGACGACCATGATGGAGGGATTCCTTCCCTTCGAGCACGAACCGTATTTCAACTTCCGCGACGGGGCTGTCGCGCAGGCGCAGCAAGAAGCGTTCCGGCAGGTCCGCGAGCAGTATGTGGGGCGCACCTTCCCGCTGATCGTGGGCGGGCAGGAAGCCCAGGGCAGCGGCACCTTCGAGGTGCGCAACCCCGCCGACACGCGCGAGGTGGTCTGGCGCTTTCAGAACGCCACCCCAGCGCAGCTGCAGCAGGCCGTGGAGGCCGCCCAGGCCGCCTTTGAAGAGTGGCGCTTTTCGGACCCCTTCCAGCGCGCCAGCATCTTCAAGCGCGCCGCCGAACTGCTGCGCGCCCGCCGCATGGAACTGAACGCCGTGATGACGCTGGAAAACGGCAAGAACTGGCCGGAAGCCGACGGCGAGGTGGCCGAGTCTGTGGACCACTTCGAGGTCTTTGCGCGCGAAGCCCTGCGCTGGGCCCAGGGCAAGCCGGTCTACCCCATGCCCGATGAGCACGTCACCACCGTCTACGAGCCGCTGGGCGTGGTGGCCTGCATCAGCCCCTGGAACTTCCCCAGCGCGATTCCGCTGGGCATGGCCCTGGGCGCCATTGCCGCCGGCAACACCGTGATCTGGAAGCCTGCCCGCGAAACGCCGCTGTCCTCGTACCTGATGGTGGAACTGCTGTTCGAAGCGGGGCTGCCCCGAGGCGTCATTCAGTTCCTGACCGGCACCGACGACGTGCTGGGCGACCCCCTGGTGGACCACCCCGGCGTGCGCATGATCGCCTTTACCGGCAGCAAGGAGATCGGCTGCCGCATCTACGAGCGCGCCGCAAAGGTGCAGCCCGGCCAGCGCTGGCTCAAGCGGGTAATTGCAGAGATGGGCGGCAAGGACCCCACCGTGGTCTGCGCCGACGGCGACCTGGACGCGGCGGCGGCCGGCATCGTGCAGGCGGCGTTTGGGTACGCGGGCCAGAAGTGCTCGGCGTGCTCGCGCGTGATTGCCGAGGAGAGCGTGTACGACGCCCTGCTGGAGAAGGTCACGGCACTGGCCCGGCAGCTGAAGGTGGGCCTGCCCGAAGACAACGCCGACCTGGGCCCGGTGATTCACCCCGGCAGCGCCGAGCGCATCATGGGCTTTGTGGAGAGGGGCCAGCAGAGCGCCCGGCTGGTGCTGGGCGGCGACGTGCCCGACATGGGCGAGCGCCAGGGCGGCTACGTGTCCCCCACCATCTTTGCCGACGTGCCCCCCAGCGACCCCCTGTTTCAGGAGGAAATCTTCGGGCCGGTGCTGGCCTTTACCCGGGCGCGCGACTGGCAGCACGCCATTGAGCTGGCCAACGACAGCGAATACGGCCTGACCGCCGCCTTTTACAGCCGCGATCCCCACAAGATCGAGGAAGCCAGAAAGCGCCTCCATGTGGGCAACCTGTACATCAACCGCAAGTGCACCGGGGCGCTGTCGGGCACCCACGCCTTTGGCGGCTACGGCATGAGCGGCACGAACGCCAAGGTGGGCGGCCCGGATTATCTGTTCTGGTTCCTGCAGACGAAGACGGTGGCGCAGCGGTACTAAGGGGGGAGGGTGGAGGGTGGACAGGTGATGGGTGATGGAAAAAGATCTCACCTCACCTGCCTCCCCAGCCACGCCCAGGCTTCTTCCTCGGTGTGAACAAAACGGATACATGGGTGGCGGGCGTGTTCATAGGCCAGTTCGGCAAAGCGTTCGCCGTGGGCCGTGAAGTCGGGGAGCACGAAGGCGACGGCCAGACGATAGTTCACGCACTTCTGGAACAACTCGCCCAGCAGGCCCGTGCGCAGGTTCAGGAATTCGGGCGAAAGGTCGCTTTCGCGCAGCAGCACGCCATCTAGCGCGTAGGCCGCGCCGATCAGTGCCGAACTATCCGGGGCGCCCCGCAGGGTCACGCCCAGCTCGCCCACCGCCTGCACCCGCCCCGCCTCTGACGCCATGCCCCCACCCTACCCGCCTGGGGCCCTTCACCATCAACCCTCAACCATCCCCCATCGACCTTCTGCAACACTGGCCCCATGACTGACCCTGACCGCAACGTGCGTTCCCAACTCGCCTTCGCGCGCCTGCTGCCCAAGCTGTTCCGGGGTGGGCAGGCGTTCGTGGGGGTCGAGGCGTCCTTGAGCGGCCTCTCGGACGAGCAGGCGGCGGCCCGGCCCCAGGGCCTGCCGCACTCGGTGGCCGAGCTGGTGGCGCATGTGAACTGGTGGAACCGCTGGATGCTGGACATCATCGAGATGGGGCAGGCCCAGCCCTACCCGAAGGCGGCGGCCGAGACGTGGCCCAGTGTGACGGCGGCCGACTGGCCCCGGGTGAAGAACGAGTTCTACGAGCTGCTGGCGCGCATTGATCCGCACGCCGCGCGGCCGGACCTTGCCAACCCGGTGAACCACGAGGAAACCATTGGCGAACTGCTGGCCGACATGGCCCTGCACACTGCGCACCACTTCGGGCAGATCGTGGCAGTGCGCCAGGCGCTGGGGGCGTGGCCGCCTCCCGGGGGCGGCGATACGTGGTAGAGCCCGGCACCGTCACCGAACTGAACGCCGGGGATTCCAGCCGGGCCTCGCATGTGTGGCGCGTGGAGACTGCGGCGGGCCCGGAAATCTGGCGCCGCGCGTGGTGGACTGAGCCAGAGGTCAGCGCCTTCATGCTGGGTCTGGGGCAGCTGTTCGGGGTGGACCCCCGCAACCTGCACGCCACCGCCGACACCTACCGCTTCTGGCAGCAGCTGAACGTCTGGGCGGTGCCGGAGGTTCATGGCCTGACCGAGTTTCGGGGTGGCCCCGCGTTGCGGCTCGGCTTCATTCCGGGTGAAGCGGGCGATCTGGAGGACGCCGATGCCCACACCCTGGGGCGGCAGGTGGCGGCGGTGCACGAGCAGGCGCAGGTCCACCACTTCGGGGACGTGACGGGCCGCGTCCGCTGGCCTCTGGCCGAGTTCTATCCCCGCGCGCTAGAGACCGTGCAGGCGGTGGCCCCGCGCTTCCGCTTTCTGGACTGGGCGGCGCAGGCGGCCGGGGTGGCACGGCTATTTCAGGCTGCCCCGGCGCCCACCGTGGCGGTCCCCATGCTGCTGGACTGGCACGGCAGCCAGTTCGTGTGGCGCGGCGGGCAGCCTTACGCCCTGGTGGACGTGGAAGCGTCGGTTCTGGCGCCGCCTGAACTGGACCTGTGCCTGTGGGAAGTGCTGCTCTTGCCCGCGCAGGCCCAGGTCTTCAGAACGGGTTACAGCGAGATTCGCCCTTTTCCCGATTTGGTCCCGCACCGCGCCGCCTGCCGCACCCTGCTGCTGACCCTGGAAGTGGACGGCGCCCCGCCACTGGCCGAGTGGCTGGCCCGGCCCGCTTCATTTGATCCGCCGAGCCAAAGGACGTGCCATGTCTAAGATCTCCACCTCTGCCTTCCCGCCCTTGTCCGTTCTCCGCTGCAGTGGCCGCCCTCAGGCCATGCTGGTGGGTGCAAGCCTGTGCCTGCTCAGTGGCCTTGCGCTGACGGCCTGTGGTGGCCACAACGCTCAAACGCTGACTGTAAAAGTCCAGAACCGCTTTCCAGACCGGCAATTCTGTGAGCCCGAGTCGTTCGAGGTCGCAGTGGCCGACGCAGCCTTGACCAAGGCCCTTGACCTTGGCTGCTGGCGCTACGACCGGCAGGACTTTACCTTTCTCTCTGAAAAAGACACCGACGCCCTCTACACCTTTCTTGGGGGAAAGGTCGAGAAGGCCTCTGAGCTGAACAGCGCCAGTGGGTTCACGCTGCCGATCTACAAGCGGTCCTTCCCCACCTTTTCCGCGACACGGCTGCCCGCGCTGCGCGAGGCCGGTGAAGCGTTCTACTACCTTGGGGAAACGGTCCGGGACCTTCTCCACGATCCGCAGGCCGTACCAGCCGCAAGCACCCTGACCGGGGCCGGGCCTATTACGCTTCAGACTGGACAGAAACGCGTGGTGTTTGAAGGAACGGGCGACGCCCTGGTGAGGGACGTGTATTCGGCGCCAGTGGCCACCATGTTCCGGCGCCTCGGCCCGCAGACCATCAGCCATGAAAACGTTCAGGGCGGCGCGCAGCATCCAGCGCGCCACCGTATCCAGACAGGGCTGCCGGAACACAGTGTCGTGGCCCTCGTCATTCGACTTGAAGATCTTCAGATCCTGGGTCACTTCGACCCGCATTACTTCTACGAAGTGGCCGAGGTTCAAAAAGACGGGCGCGCCAGCTTTAGCGCCAATCTCAGCAAGGAAGCTGTGGTGTCCGGGCGGCACCTTCTCCTGGTGCCGCGCTTGAAGCTTCAGCCCAGCCTGACGGCCCTGCGAGCAGCGGCCACAGCGCGCCCCAAGGAAGCCGACGCCGTCATTCTGCAGATCAGTGGCGTGCCATTCAGGGAAGTCGGCCAAAAGGCCCTCAATCCGAGTTCGCCCACATCGGTCGCCCGGTAACGCCAGCCTCTTTTCCACCCAAAGGATCCAGCCCATGTCCAATGTGTTTTACCGCTCCCGCAAGTCCTACCCCGTCGCCGTGCGTGCCGAGGGGGTGTTTATTGAGGATGCCCAGGGCCGGCGGTATCTGGACGGGTCGTCCGGGGCGCTGGTGGCGAATATTGGACACGGGCGCACCGAGGTGGCGCAGGCGATGGCGGCGCAGGCCGGGCAGCTGGCCTTTGTGCACGGCTCGCAGTTTTCCAGCGATGTGCTGGAGACGTACGCCGCGCGGCTGGCCGATTTCCTGGCCCTGCCCGACTACCGCTTCTGGGCCGTGTCGGGCGGCTCGGAGGCGAACGAGAGCGCGATCAAGCTGGCGCGGCAGTTCCATGTGGAACGCGGCGAGCCGGCGCGCTACAAGATCGTGACCCGGGTGCCCAGCTACCACGGCGCCTCGCTGGGCGCGCTGGCGGCCTCGGGGATGGGGGCCCGGCGTGAGGTCTACGCGCCTCTGATGCGCGAGGACGCGTGGCCCAAGATGCCCAAGCCGGACCCCACCCTCAGCGGCGAAGAGGACGCCGAGCGTCTGCGCGCCGTGCTGGAAGCGGCGGGCCCGGAGACGGTGGCGGCGTTCATCTGCGAGCCGGTGGTGGGGGCGTCCGACGCGGCGCTGGCGCCCAATTCTGGCTACCACGCCCGTATTGCCCAGATCTGCCAGGAGTACGGCGTGCTGTTCATTGCCGACGAGGTCATGAGCGGCATGGGCCGCTGCGGCGAGCCGCTGGCCGTGCGTCTGGGCGGCGACGTCACGCCGGACCTCGTGGTGCTGGGCAAGGGACTGGCGGCCGGCTACGCCCCCCTGGCCGGCCTGATGGCCAGCCCCGCCGTGTACGACACCGTGATGAACGGCAGCGGCGCCTTCAAACACGGCTTTACCTACGCCGGGCACCCGGTCAGCGTGGCTGCCGGCCTGAGCGTGCTGGACATCGTGGCGCGTGAAGGGCTGCCCCAGGCCGCCCAGGCGCGGGGCCAGCAACTGCTGGCGGGGCTGGAGACGCTGCGCGGGCGGCACCCACAGGTGCTCGCTGTGCGGGGCCAGGGCCTGCTGCTGGGCGTGGTGCTGGGCGACCCGGCCACGGGCGAGGCCTACGCCCAGCCGGGGCTGGCCGAGCGCGTGGCCGCCGCTGCCCGCGAGGAAGGGCTGCTGACCTACCCGGGCTCGGGCGCGGTGGACGGCATCCGGGGCGATCACCTGCTGCTGGGCCCCCCCCTGAGCATCGCCCCTGACGAGGCCGAGCTGCTGCTGAGCGCTCTGGACCGCGCCATGGAGCGGGTGGGTCAGCACATCCCCGTTTAAGGCAAAGAAGCAGGGCGGCGGCCAATCATCGGCCGTCGCCCTGCTCCGTTCTGCAGCCAGAGATGCCGTGCGGTTGGTCCTCAACAGTGGAAGGGAAGAAATGATACGGGACTCGAGTGATGCCACGCCAGTCCGGGCCACCCGGTGGCCCCCTCACCCTTCCGTCGCTCCGCTCCTCCTTCCCTCTCCCACCAGGGGAGAGGGCAACACGGCAAGCGATCAGAGGGGAAGCCAGTCATGTTCAGCGCGTATGAGTGGGCGGTGCCAGGGCCATTTCACCGATGTCTTGGCCCAGGGTGGCACCGCCCACGGTCTGCTGAAGTCGGGTAGGCCAGCGCCGCTTCAGGCAGGATTCCCGCTCACCCTGCGGCCCCACCAGCCCCGCCTCTCCCCTCCCCCTTCTTGCCCTGCCGCTTCTTCTCGGCCCGCACCAGCCGCACGAACTGGGCCAGGCGCGGAGCGCGGTTCCAGCGTTTGCGGTCCAGGCCCACGCGCCAGAGCCATTCCACACCCAGGCGACGGGTCCAGGCCGGGGCCAGATCGGCGGTGCCGGCCAGCACGTCAATCACGCCGCCGCAGCCGATCATGACTGGGGTGTTCATCACCTGCCGCCAGTACTGATTAAAGGTCTCCTGGCGCCCGGCGCCCATGCCGGTCAGCAGCAGGTCGGCGCGGCTGTCGCGCACCAGTTCGGCCACGCGCTGGTCTTCGGGCAGGTCGAAGTACCCGTGGTGAATGCCCGCCACCACAATGCCGTACTCGCGCGCGGCGTTCTGGGCGGCCACCTCGGCCACGCCGGGCTTGGCGCCCAGGAAGAACACCCGCAGCCGCTCGCCCCGGCGCTTCATCAGGCCCTGCACGATGTCGAAGCCCGGGGCGCGCGGCACCTCTATGCCGGCCAGCTGCCGCGCGGCCCAGACGATGCCCACGCCGTCGGCAGTCACCAGATCAGCCACCTGGATGGCGTTCACGAAATCGGGCTGGGTGCGCGACTGGACGATGAACTCCGGGTTCAGGGTCACCACGGTGTGCGGGGCGCGCGGCGCGTCCAGCCAGCCTTCCAGGCGGTCCAGGGTGGCTTCCAGGGAAACGATGTCCAGCGGCAGATCAAACAGGCTCAGGCGCCCGGGGGCTTGCGGGGTGGTCATGCTGGGGCCGATTGTAGATCACCCCTGGCCCTCCCGGCAGCGGCGCGGCCCCGCTTCCCGCACGGCGTGCCCCCAGAGCGCCAGCGCGGTGGCATACTGCTGCCTATGTTGCCCGGTGCGTTCGGTGCCCTGCCCGCAGATGCTCAGGCGCAGGTGATGGCGGCGGGCCGCGTGGGCCGCTGGAGCCGCGCAGAGTTGCTGTACCACCCCGAAGACCCGGCCGAGACCCTGTACCTGCTGCTGCGCGGCGCCGCACGCCTGTACCGCCTGGGCACCGGCGCGCGCGAGGTCACCCTGGACGTGCATGGCCCAGGCTCGCTGCTGGGCGTGCTGGCCCTGGTGGGCGGCGCGGGCTACGGCATGTACGCCGAGGCCATGGACGACACCGAGGCCCTGCTGCTGGGCAAGGAGGCGCTGACCCGCCTGACGGGCGCGCAGCCCGCCGTGGGTGTCGCCCTGACCGAGCAGATCACCCGGCAGACGCGCGGGGTGCAGGAGCGCCTGTCGGGGCTGGTGTTTCTGGAGGTGTCGCAGCGGCTGGCTGTGGCCCTGCTGAATCTCGCTGACCGCGAAGGCCCCTGGCCCGAGGGCGGCGCGCTGGCCCTGCGTGACCGGGTGTCGCACCAGGATTTGGCGCATGTGGTGGGCAGCACCCGCGAGACCATCACCAAGCTGCTGGGCGATTTCCGCACCCGGGGTCTGCTGGACCTGGGCTACCGCCGCATCATCCTGACCGACCGCGAAGGCCTGCAGCGGGTCACGCGCGAGCCTTTGCGGTAAAGGCGCCGCACCCCACACCAGCGCCAGCCAGACCAAGGCAAAAAGTAAAGCAGTGTAAGGGGTGTTGCAATGCGGCGCCCCGGTTCACGCGAGGCTCAGCACGCGCGGGTTCAGGAGAGAGTGCCCCTGGCCGCGCAGCCCCCAGAAGCACCCAATCCAGCAGCCGGAAGGAAACACAGCAGCATGGCAAAAAGCGCAGCGGCAGAGTTCAGACAGGGCGGTATGACCGGGTATTTCCGACTGGCGCACGGGGCCACCGCGCAGGCCCTGGCCGAAGCAAGGCCGGACCTGGACCGCGTGGCCCTGGCCCAGGCCCTGCACGACTACCACCGCGACCTGGGCACCCTGGACGGCCACACCGAGGCCGCTCTGGCGCGGCTGGCCCACCCGGCCTCGCGCGTGGTGGTCACGGGGCAACAGGCCGGCGCCCTGACCGGCCCCGCCTACGCCGTGCACAAGGGCGCCGACGCCGCGCTGCTGGCCCGGCAGCTGCACACGGAGGCGCAGCCCGTGGTGGCCGTGTACTGGGTGGCCAGCCAGGACCACGACGCCGCCGAGGTCGCCAGCACCACCCTGTTGGACCGCGCCGAGACCCTGCACCGCCTGACCCTGGACGTGCCAGCCGGGGTGCCGGTGGGCCGCGTGCCCTGGCGTCCCGAATGGACCGCGCAGGTCCATGCCCTGCTGGACGCCTTTGATGGCCCCGCCGAGCATGTGGCGGCCGTGCGGCGGCGCCTGGACGCGGCGCTGGCGGGCGGCGGCAGCTACGCCGATGTGTTTGCCCGCCTGCTGCACGGCCTGCTGGCCCCGGCAGGGCTGCTGGTGCTGGACCCCCTGCACCCGGCCCTGGCCCGCCTGATGGCCCCGGCGCTGGCGCGCGAGCTGCGTGAGCCCCTGGCCTCTTCGGCGGCCATTGAGGCGGCGGCGACGCAGCTGGAACGTGACGGGTTCACCCCGCAGCTGCGCCGCCCGCCCGGGGCCACCAACCTGTTTGTGGAAGAAGACGACGGCCAGCGCCGCCTGCTGCGTGTGGACGGCCCGCGCCTGTCCACCGAGACCCGCCACTACACCCGCGAGGACCTGCTGGCTCTGCTGGACGCCGACCCCAGCCGCCTGACCCCGGCAGCGGGCCTGCGCCCGGTGGTGCAGGACACCCTGCTGCCCACCCTGGCGTTCGTGGTGGGGCCCGGGGAAATTGCCTACGGCGCCCAGCTGCAGGCGGTGTACCCCCTGCACGGCCTGCAGCAACCCCTGCTGTGGCCACGCCTGAGCGTGACATGGCTGGAGCCCCCGGTGGCGCGGCTGCTGCGCCGCCTGGAAGCGGGCGCCGCGCAGGTGCAGGCCGACCCCGAAGGCGTGCTGGGCCGCGCCCTGGCCCGCGAGCGGGGCGCCGCCGCCGCTGCCCAGGGCCGCCTGGACGCCCTGAACACCGAACTGCAGGCCCTGAGCACCGAACTGGGCGCCCTGGACCCCACGCTGGCAGGCGCCGCCGAACGCACCCGCACCCGCACCCTGGCGCGGGTGGCCCACCTGCAGCGCCTCGCGACCCGCGCCCTGGCCCGCGCCGAGGACGAGCGCAGCGGCCAGCTGACCCGCCTGAAGCGCCACCTGCTGCCCCTTGGCGTCCCCCAGGAACGCGAACTGAACTTTCTGACGTTCCTGCTGAAGCACGGCGACACGCCCCTGCGCCAGCTGCTGGGCCTGCCGCCCGGCTGGCAGGGTGAACTGGAGATTCCTTAAATCCCGGTTTGAAGACGGCGCGTTGTCTGCCCTCTCGGGGAGGACACGCGGCGCTTTTTCGGTGGTGGCTGCGGAATTCAGCGCGGTCCCGGGGGCTCTCCTCCACCACCCTCCGAAGTGGGGCGTTGACCCGGCGAGTGGCAGGGCCCAGAAAGGCGGCCCTTCCTGCCAGCCACTCCTTCCCCAGAACGGCAAAAGCCCCCGCTCGGGGGGCTTGGCACAGGGGGACCGCTCAGGACGGGGGCTTGGGCGCCGGAATGGCCTTGACCAGAAACCGGACCGCCGTTCGTTCCTCGGCCTGAACGTCCAGCTTCACGAATTCGGGCTGGGTGTACAGATCAAGCTGGTCACCCGTCAGGTAACCACGGGCAATCGCCAGGGCCTTGACTGCCTGGTTGACGGCAGCCGGGCCGATGGACTGAATTTCCACCTCGCCCTGGGTGCGCAGCAGCGCAGCGATGGCACCGGCGATGGCGTTGGGGCGTGACGTGCCGGAGACGCGCAGGGTTTCCAAGGTGATGCTCTCCTTCCAAAAACAAAGACTTAAACCCCTCTATCTTAAACGGACACTTCGCAGACGACAATTCCCTGAACCGCACGGTGATGGGGGCCCCCGCCGGGGGCTGGACGCCGCAGCGCTGACCTGCCGCTGACAGCCCGCTGAAGGTTTGGTGACGTTGCCCCCCCAGACTACCCGGCATGACCACAGAACGAAAGGCAGAGGCCAGCCTCTGGCACCGGCTGCTTGAAACGCGCCTGACCCGCCGCACCGCGCTGGGCAGCGCCGCCATGACGGCCGCCGCGACCGCGCTGCCCCTCACCATCAGCCAGGCCGAGGCCGTGAACAACGGCGGCCCCAGCACGGTGGACCCGCAGAAGGTGGGGCCCCTGACCATGCCGCCCTTCCGCGCCATTCCCGTGACCACCGCCGACGCGATGACGCTGCCGGGCGGCTACCGCGCGCAGGTGCTGGCGCCCTGGGGCGAGACCTTTACCGAGGGTGGCCGCGAGATCGGCTTTAACCACGACTACGTGGGCTTCTTTCCTATCGACATGCTCACGGGCGGCACCAGCAGCACCGAGGCGCTGCTGACGATCAACCACGAGTACGTGAACCCCATGTTCGTGGGCGGCGACACCAAAAACCGCACCCCCGCGCAGATCAGGGCCGAGATGGAAGCCGTGGGCGTGAGCGTGGTGCGCGTGAAGAAAGAGGGCCGCGAGTGGCGCATTGTGCCCGACGCCCGCAACCGCCGCATTGACGCCCTGAGCGACATTGAGCTGACCGGCCCGGTGCGCGGCAGCAGCGCGGTGAAGGGCGCCACGATGGTGAAGGGCACCGTGGGCAACTGCTCGGGCGGGCAGACCCCCTGGGGCACGCTGCTGACCTGCGAGGAAAACGTGGACGGCTACGCCAAGGCCTGGGAAGGCAGCGGCTACGACCCCATGCACCAGGGCTGGGTGACCGAGATTGACCCCTTCACCCCCGAGTGGACCCCGAAAAAGCGCACCGCCATGGGCCGCTTCCGCCATGAGAACGTGGCCGTGACCGTCGCCAAGGACGGGCGCGTGGTGGGCTACATGGGCGACGACATGCAGGATTCGTGCGTGTACAAGTTCGTCTCGCGCGGCAAGTACGACCCCGAAGGCCGCGCCGCGAACCTGAACCTGCTGGCCGAGGGCGACCTGTACGTGGCGAACTTTGGCAACGGCAGCTGGGTACTGCTGGACTACGACAAGAACAAGAAGCTGCAAGACGCCAAGGCCAGCGACGGCAAGCCGCTGTTCACCAGCCAGGCCGACGTGCTGGCCGATGCCCGCGCCAGCGCCCTGGCGGTCGGCGGCACCCCGGTGGACCGCCCCGAGGACATCGAGATTCACCCCCGCACCGGCGAGGTGTACGTGGCGCTGACCAACAACAGCAAGCACGGCAACTTCTTCGGGCAGATCGTGAAGTTCCGCGAACAGGGCGACGACTGGACCGCCACCAAGTTCATGTGGGAAATCTTCGCGGTGGGCGGGCCCCAGAGCGGCTTTGCCAGCCCGGACAACCTCGTGTTCGACCCCTACGGCAACCTGTGGATGGTCACCGACAACTCGGACCTGAGCACCAACCCCATCAAGGCCTTCCACGGCAACAACGCCATGTTCTTCATGCCCACCGAGGGCCCCAACGCCGGCAAGGCCTTCCGCTTCGCCGTGGGCCCGGTGGACGCCGAAATGACCGGCCCCGTGTGGTCCCCCGACGGCAAGACGCTGTTCGTGTCCATTCAGCACCCCGGCGAGGACAGCGAGAGCCTGGACAAGCTGCGCTCGAACTTTGCGGCCAAGCCCGGCACCAACATTCCCCGCCCCACGCTGGTGGCCATTGAAGGCTTCCCCGGGTGGAAGGCATGACCATGACGGTGCCCCCCCAGAAAGCCCCCTGGATCGTGGGCCGCACGCCGCTGCTGGACCACGCCGCCGATGATTTTCTGAACGAGGTGACCCGCCAGAAGCCCTGGCGCCGCGCGCGCTACGAGGACCTGCTCTCGGCCCTGGATACGTTCCTGGGCGGCGGCGCGCCCCTGCTGGCCTACACCCGCGCCACTGGCGAGGCGTGGCTGCGCGCCCTGCACGAGAGCGAGCAGGAAGACGCCCGCGAACTCCTGACCGAGTTCCGCAGCTACCTGCGCGAGTGGGGCTGGCTGGACAGCGCCCGCCCGGTGAATCAGCCGGATTAACGAGAGGGGTGCAGGCGGCGGGACGCGGGGTGCGGGAAGG